>NZ_JACFPX010000004.1:0-268032 GCF_016101765.1 Gilliamella sp. B14448G11
CTATGATAATTTTTAAATCTCGACTATATTTTGACATAAAAAGACCCCCAGTTAGTGGTTGTCCAACTATTGGGGGTCACTTCAATACGCGCTTTTTATTATTAACGTAATGGCATTTCTGATTGAACTACTTTAATCGGTTTGCTTCTGGTTTTAGATTGAGAAGTTCTCACATGGTTTGTGATCCACAATTTATGGTGAGGTTGACATTGAGGACCTAAATAGATCTTTTCAAGATAATCTTCTATTTTGCCATAATTAACAAATAGACTATTTGCATAAGCATAATCTTTCGGTGCTTGTATTAACTCATCAGCAATATTGGTAATATAAAACATCCGACATTCATCTTCATCCTCAAAGGCGGCATGCTTGACTAAGCATGAGATAGGCATCAATGCTAAAGCAATCAATTGATCCAAATTAGTTATTTTTTCGATTATCTCTTTTTGCTTAGGTTCTTCAGGATTTTTCAAAGAATGAATAATTTCTTCAATTTGCTGTAATTTTTTTCTAACTGTATTTATTTTTGCTTCTTCATTTAGCGAGTCTAAATAATTATTCCACTTAGCATCAATATTTTCAGCAGAATCACTTTGATGTTCTAAATAAAAGGAGTACTTGTTACGTTTAGCAATACTAATGTAACCATTTTTTGGATCAAAATAGAGACAACGGAATAATGGCAAAGAACCAACAGAAGATGTAATATTTTTTTCAGTAACAATTTCAGAGTTTTTTAGGTCTGAATTTTCGTTTAAATTATTCTCGGTTTTATCGTTCTTATGATTCAAATTATCATTTGAATTATCTAATCCCATAGTTGCCACTACGCTTTTAGCTGAATCATTTATTGGTAAACCTAAAGCAGTATTATTGAACAAATGATTAATACTCTCAGGATTAATACTTCTATTAATATCATCACCAAAAAACTTTTTATTAAAAACCAAACTAACACTTGAACCGACAATATTGTTTTCATTACCATAAAGCCTGAATTGATTTAATGAATTATGATTAAATGAAAAACTAGATAAAAAAGTTTTGATTTCATTATCTTTTTCAGTCTTAACACCTAACGAGTCAGTTAAAACTTTGTTTTCAGTTGGATCATTCATAAAATCCACCACATTTAAACGAAAATCACTTGGTTTATTTTTATTTTTTAAAAGGTTAAATAACACTTCTGGTTTTGTATAATGAGCCACTTGCCGTTCAAATATTAGTCCATCATTATTTTCAGATTCATTTAAATTAAACTCTACAAGTAGTTCTTTTTGTATGTGAAGTGTTAATTCTCTAATATCACAAATTTTAGCAACAAGATTATCCCTTTGTTTTTTTTCAAATATTGATGAATCTTTATTGCTAATCACAGATAACATCATTTGAGCAACAATATAAATTCCAAAAATATCATCATAATAAACCACATTTTGATAATACTCTTCCGCTGATTTTAATTTAACTTTTGTTTTGTTAAAGAAAACATTATCACCTAATATCCATTGTACATAAGAATATATTATTGGATTATTTTGCTTTCCAATATTCAAATAACAGCGTTCGGCCTTCTCAATATTATGTTGATTTTGGTAAATATCACCTAAATAAAATTGTGCAAATTCATATATCCCTGGATTATCCTCCTTTTCAACATTAAAATAAAAATATTCAGCTAGTTCAATATGTTGTTTATTTTGATAAATAACACCTAAATTAAATTGTGCCACAGCATATGCCACTGAATTATCTTGCTTTTCAATACTTGAATAATATTCTTCCGCCCGATTATAATTATTATATTCATATTGGTAAATAATCCCTAAATATAATTGTGCTTGAGCATATGCCTTTGGATTGTCTTTCTTTTTAACATTTATATAATATTGTTCAGCTTTCTCAATATTATTGTTTTCATTCTGGCAAATAATACCTAGATTCAATTGTGCTTGAGCATATGCCTCTGGATTATCTTGCTTTTCAACATTTATATAACATTGTTCAGCCTTCTCAATGTTATTGTTTTCATTCTGGCAAATAATACCTAGATTCAATTGTGCTTGAGCATATGCCTCTGGATTATCATCCTTTTTAACCTTTAAATAATAGTGCTCAGCCTGCTTAATGTTATGTTTTTCTTTTCGGTAAATATCACCTAATTTACATTGTGCTTGAGCATATAACTTAGGATTATCTTGCTTTTTAACATTTAAATAACATTGTTCAGCCATCTCAATGTTATACTTTACTGTTTGGTAGATAACACCTAATTTACATTGTGCTTGAGCATATACCTTAGGATTATCTTCCTTTTTAACATTTAAATAACATTGTTCAGCCATCTCAATGTTAAATTTTGCTTCTAGATAGATAAAACCTAAATTCAATTGTGCATTAGCATATATTTCTGGATTATCCGCCTGTTTAATATTTAAAAGATGTTTTATCGCTTGCTGCCAATCTTTTTTATATTCGTAATAAATTGTACCCAATTCAAATTGAGCTTGTGCATATTCCTCATCACCATCTTGACCATCTTTCCGAGTAATTTTTTTGAGTTGTTCAATTTCCTGTTCAATTTCTGCTTCTGTTTTTTGTTGTTCCATTCCAATTCCTTTTTTTATTATTTTTATAGTCAATTAATAGTATTTAAGGTGTTACACTGTTAATAACATTAGGTATACTTTTTGTATCATTTGATTTTATCAATAGTTAAATAAAATACGAAAACATTTTGTTAATAGGTTTTATTTTAAACAATTTTGTTATAAATATGTTTATAAGAAGAATCAATGCAAGAAGCTATTTTAATTTCATACAGTTATGTAAACTAATAATTTGTCAAAGTACCTTATAGCGATTAAAATGATTTACACTTTTAAATTATCCCTAAAAACCAGAGAATTTAACTTATGCCTATATTTTATCTTCTTATTGTAGTGATTGTTTTACTTGCTGTAGTAACTGTTTTTAAAGCCATTACCATTGTGCCACAAGGATACCAATATACTATTGAGCGTTTTGGTAAATATACTCACACTCTTGAACCGGGTTTAAATATTATTATTCCTTTTATGGATGGTGTAGGTCGTAAAATCAATATGATGGAACAAGTGCTTGATATTCCATCTCAAGAAGTCATTTCTAAAGATAATGCTAATGTGCAAATTGATGCAGTTTGCTTTATTCAAGTCCAAGATGCCGCAAGAGCCGCTTATCAAGTCAATCAACTTGAACGTGCAGTAATTAATCTTATGATGACCAACATTCGTACCGTACTTGGTAGTATGGAGCTTGATGAGATGTTATCACAACGTGATCACATTAACTCAAAATTACTGAGTATTGTTGATGATGCAACCAGTCCTTGGGGCATTAAAATTACCCGTATTGAAATCCGAGATGTGCGCCCACCGGCAGAATTGATTGCAGCCATGAATGCACAAATGAAAGCTGAACGTAATAAGCGTGCTGAAATTCTAGAAGCTGAGGGGATCCGACAAGCTGCTATTTTACGTTCCGAGGGTGAAAAACAGTCAGAAATTTTAAAAGCCGAGGGTGAAAAGCAAGCCGCATTTTTACAAGCTGAGGCTCGTGAACGTGCCGCAGAAGCGGAAGCAAAAGCAACACAAATGGTTTCGGATGCGATTGCCGCTGGTAATATTAATGCAATTAACTATTTTGTTGCCCAAAAATATACTGAGGCATTACAACAGATCGGCGCTTCAGATAACAGTAAAGTGGTAATGATGCCACTTGACGCTTCATCGCTGATGGGAAGCATTGGCGGTATTGCGGAATTAATTAAAAATTCTAAATAATCCGTATTAAAGTAAGGTTAAGTAACATAAATTTCCTAGCTGATAACCAATTAGCTAGGGGATAATTGAAAAATATATTTCAATCAATAAATGAAAGGTAAAACCAATGTCTGATTTTTTAATGGTTATTTATGATTCTCCTCACTGGGTATTTATTGCTTTAGGCGGTCTTTTGCTGATTGCTGAACTATTAGGAACGGGCGGATATGCACTCTGGAGTGGAATTGCAGCCATTGCTGTTGGTTTAATCGCTTGGATTTTACCTTTATCTTGGCCTATTTTATGGATCCTTTTTTCTATTTTCACTCTTACTTCAGCTTATATTTGGTGGGTTGTATTAAAAAAACGAGATCACAATCAATCACGAAAAAATCAGATCAATCAACCTCAACAGGAGTTAATTGGCATTAAAACGGTTGTTACCGATGCGATTATTAATGGTTCAGGGCGAGTTAAAATTAAAGATGGGACTTGGTCAGCAAGATGTGATAAAGATCTCGATGTTGGTCAATCAGTTGAGGTTATTTCAATTAATGGTTTAACTTTGCATGTAAAACCATTAAATCATGAGTGATACTGTATTGGTTGAATTAATCAGAAACAATTTAATTACAATACGCGTCATTGACGCGTTTTTTTATGGTCATAATCGCAAAATACTCAATAATTAAAACGAGTATTTGTTCGGTAAAATTCTCTTAATTCATACATTCGAAACTAAATATTATTATGTTATTTTGATAATTAAATCCCGATGCCCTAGACAAGAATATCCTCATTAATTGCCTAAGATGAAGCCTAGTGTTTTAAATTATTAGACTAAAAATGATATTTTTTATAACGAATAATTTAAAACTGATATATAAATTTATCTTTGGGTTTGGGTCACTAAAAAATTGGTATTGGTATTGGTATTGGTATTTTAAGTAGTCGATTCCGTTAAAAGTTGTTCTAATATTTCATAAACAAGTAATACCCGTTTAGGGGTAATTGTTTGATTTGGCCTGTAAAGATAAAATGACCATATTTCATTTTCGTAATTATCGAACACAACGACCAGCTCTCCTGAGTCAAGATAATGCTGGCAATCTTGGCGAGCAATCGGCGCAAAAATTCGACCTGCTAATGTAGCTTGCAGTAAGCTCTTTAAATCGGTAGTAACGACACAAGGATTGACCAGAGGTATTGGCAAATCACCTATAATCCAATCCCATGCTTTACCAGTACTTGAATTAAAAATATTCCCTACAGGAAATTTTTGTGCCAATTCAAATATATCTTTTGGCAAACCTGTTTGGGTGATAAGTTTAGGTGATACAACAATCGGCTCTTGCATAACATAGATTTTTCTAGCAATCCAATGTTCGTTGGGCGTTTTACTAATGCGAATACCGATATCGATTTGGTCGTCTACAGCTTTAAGAATTTCAAAATCCGTCCGCCATTCGATATTAATCTGTGGATATGGAGCCAGTGCGGTCAATAATTGGTATAGAATTCGGTCGAAATATGGATACGGTGGTAAAGTGATTCGAACTGTACCACGTAATTCATCTTTTGCATTTTTGGGCAAACCAAATAACTGCTCTTCTTCCTGCAAAAAATGCACCGCTTTAGGTATAAACTTCTCGGCAAAATCAGTCAACGTAATGCTTCGGGTATTTCGCTTAAATAGTGGTTCGCCCAAATCATTTTCTAATTCGGCAATCATTCGGGTGA
Source organism: Gilliamella sp. B14448G11 (assembly GCF_016101765.1). NCBI lineage: Bacteria > Pseudomonadati > Pseudomonadota > Gammaproteobacteria > Orbales > Orbaceae > Gilliamella > Gilliamella sp. B14448G11. The sequence goes on from NZ_JACFPX010000004.1 coordinate 5,547, forward strand.
TCACCTGTGGTGAAACAGAAAATTGCGCAGCGGTTTTTTTAAAACTCAATACTTCTGCCGCTACTACAAAATATTTCAACGCATCTAAACGATTCAATTCATGATCTCATTTTTTGGAATTGTGTTTTCTTATTTTAGTCATTTTAAGAGATCATTCAGTAGATTACAATGTAATCGATAGCTTTATAAAAAAGGTGAATTGCTAATAAAACATAATGGATAAGGATTCAATTATGAACACATTAATTTCTCGACGTAATTTTTTAAAATTGTCTGCCACTGTCGGAGTAGGTATGGTGTCTGCTCATACTGCCTCAATTATCCCAACCGCCCAAATGAAATATCATTACACAGGCGGTAATGTAAAAACAAAAGCCTACGCCGCTTTTGATGAATCGGGAGAACTGCGTCCATGGGAGTTTGAACGTCGCCCTGTAGGAGATAATGATATATTAATCGAAATCAAATACGCTAGCATTTGTCATTCAGATATTCATCAAGAAAAAGGCGACTGGGGCAAAATGACCTATCCGCAAGTACCGGGTCATGAGATCGTGGGCATTGTTGTTGCCGTAGGGAAAAATGTGACCAAATTTAAAATAGGTGATCGTGCAGGTGTGGGCTGCATGGTTGATTCTTGTTTAGAATGTGAAAGCTGTAAAAATGGTTTAGAACAACATTGTGACAATGATCAAACGCTATTCACCTATGGCAATCCAGACAACCGTGAGCCAACCTCAATCACTCAAGGCGGTTATTCCAGTCACATTGTAGTACGCGATCATTTTGCGGTACATATTCCTGAAAACATTAAACTACAAGAAGCCGCACCATTATTGTGTGCTGGCATAACAACATATTCGCCATTGATGAAATACAAAATTAATAAGGGTGATAAAGTCGGCGTTGTCGGCATTGGAGGTTTAGGGCACTTAGCTGTGAAAATTGCTATTGCCAAAGGAGCCAAAGTCTATGCCTTTACTACGACGGCTGAAAAAGAACAAGATATCCGTAAACTTGGTGTGGAAGAAGTGATTGTAGTTGATGATCTTAGTAAATTACAACCTTATAAAGGCAAATTAGATTATATGATTGCTACCGTGCCAGAACAGTTTGATGCAGCACAATACGCGGCAACTGTGAAACCATTTGGCTATTTTACCGTGGTCGGAATGGGGAAAAATTTTATGCTTGATATTAATAATATTGTATTGTCACAGTCACGGGTAAATTTTAATGCTTCAATGATTGGCGGTATTGCTGAAACTCAAGAGCTTTTGGAGTTCTGTTCTCAAACAGGAGTGCGCCCACAAATTCAAATGATCAGTGCAAATCAAATTAATCAAGCGTGGAAAGATGTGGTAGCGAAAAAAGCACGCTTCCGTTATGTGATTGATGCCGCCACCATTTAGATTAAATTAGTAAATTAAAGGTAAAACGTATCATCAAACATCATTAGAACCAAAAGTCGTATTAAATGAACGGCTTTTGGTTTGAGGATACAAAGATACTGCTTTCCGATAGTATAAAGCTTCACGAAAAAAGCAAGAAAAGTTCACATCATTGGCAAGATTTTTGATGTTGCCTTTATCCTGATGAGTTAATAATCATTAAATCAAAAATTGACGATATCTTTCTAAAAAATAGAGCTGTCTCTATTACATGCAAGATAGGATTAGGTAACGAGCAAAAGCTGTCAACATGGAAATCTTTCCAATAAAACCAAATTAGGGAAAAGTAAATAGCAATCTATTTTTCAATCCGTAAATTTATTTATAAAAAATGCTCATCAACCGATATTGATTGATGAGCATAAAATGAAAATTAATTATTTATCACTACCATTAGGATGCCTGATTAATAGAACATCCTAATGATGATTAACTAATGTGACATAGACGTTTTTACACCACCTTCTGGAATAGGTACATAAGCGGTTTCTTTATCGGTTCTATGTTTGTTATTACGAACTTTTAAAGCTGTCTTAATACCAAAGAAGATAATGCTATAAACAACAACCAAGAATAGAATGCTTAAGCCTGCATTAGTATAATTGTTGATTACAATATGGTGCATGTTATCAATTTGCTGTTGCGTTAATGAACCGCCCTCAGCGATACGACGTTTATACTCGCTTGCTAAATAGAAGAATCCTTCTAATTGCGGATCATTGCTGAATAATTTCAATGCTAATGCCCATGTTGTACAAATTAATAACCATATTGCTGGAATAACTGTTACCCAGACATATTGGGCTCGTTTCATCTTAATTAATACAACAGTTGCAAGCACAAGCGCAACAGCCGCTAACATTTGGTTAGAGATACCAAATAATGGCCATAAGCTCTTAACACCACCTAATGGATCGACAACGCCTTGATAGAGTAAATAACCCCATAAACCAACACAACCTAATGTACCAATAAAGCCTGCTACAAGTGAATCTGTTTTTTTCAAGAATGGTACAAAGTTACCTAATAAGTCTTGTAACATGAAGCGACCAGATCGCGTACCTGCATCTAATGCAGTAAGGATAAACAGTGCTTCAAATAAGATCCCAAAATGATACCAAAAGCCCATATTGGCACCCGGAAGAATTTGATGGAATACATGAGCAATCCCCACTGCTAACGTTGGTGCACCACCAGCACGATTTAACACAGATGGTTCACCAATATCTTTTGCCGTTTGTAGGATTTCTTCAGGTGAAATAACAAATCCCCAAGAACTTACCGTTGCAGCAGCATGTGTTGTGACATCCTTTAATTGTGCCAAAATCACTGGTGCTTCATCAGTCCCAAGTTTATGCAAATCTGGCATGGTGATACCTAACGCCGCTGGCGGAGTATTCATTGCAAAATAGAGGCCCGGTTCAATAATTGATGCTGCAACTAAAGCCATCATTGCCACGAAAGATTCCATTAACATTGCACCATAACCAATAAAACGTGCGTCGTTTTCATTAGCCAATAATTTCGGCGTAGTACCTGATGAAATCAGTGCATGGAATCCCGAAACCGCACCACAAGCTATGGTAATAAATAAGAATGGAAACAACGAACCTTTCCAAACAGGACCCATGCCATCGACATATTGAGTAACATCTGGCATTTTTAAATTAGGATTTAAAATAACAATACCTATTGCTAGACCAACAATTACTCCAATTTTTAAGAAAGTCGCTAAATAATCGCGCGGTGCTAAAATTAACCATACAGGTAACATGGCAGAAACTAAAGCATAACCCACAAGAACAAAGGTGATAGTGGTCGCCTTGAAGGTTAATGCCGGTCCCCAATAAGGATCACTAGCAATAACGCCACCAAACCATATTGATAAGATTAATAACACAATACCAATAACTGAAACTTCTAGAACTCGTCCCGGCCTTAGGAATCGCATATAAATACCCATAAATAAGGCAATTGGTACAGTTGAACAGACGGTAAACACCCCCCAAGGACTTTCAGCTAATGCATTAACAACAATTAATGCTAATACGGCTAGTATAATTAACATAATTAAAAAACAACCAAACAAAGCAATGGTTCCCGGAAAAGGCCCCATCTCTTCTTTAATCATTTCACCCAATGATGAACCATTACGGCGTGAAGATAAGAATAGAACCATAAAGTCTTGCACCGCACCAGCAAAAACGACCCCAGCAAGTAGCCAAAGTGTTCCCGGTAAATAACCTACTTGTGCAGCAAGAACAGGACCGACAAGAGGACCGGCACCTGCAATAGCAGCGAAATGGTGACCAAACAAGACATATTTATTCGTTGGCACAAAGTTTAAACCATCATTATTAATAACTGCCGGAGTTGCGCGAGTCGGATCGAGTTGCATGACTTTTGAGGCGATATACAAACTGTAATAACGATATGCAACAAGGTAAATTGATACCGAAGCGGCAACAATCCAAAGTGCACTAACATGTTCACCACGCCTTAAGGCAACAACAGCAAGGCAACATGCTCCAATAAGGGCCAAGATTAGCCATGGAATATGCTTAAAGACTTTATTATTCATAATAATTCTCTTTATAAGTTTAAAATTAATTAGTTTGATACTTTAGTCCATCAAAACAGATGCTATTTAACGATTGTTACGAATGATTAATAAAAAATTTTTAACATTACTCAAAGATTAAATCCACATAATTTCAATGGATTAATATATCAACTAACGGTCCATTTACGTTCGAGAATATAGTAATTTTTAACTTGTAAAAATAGTAATAATATTTAAGTTTCAGGTTAGATTAAGACTATGAGTGGTCAAAATTAGACACTAAGCGGTAAAACATTTTTGGCAAAACATCTACCCGTGAAATATGCTTATATCCAATTGTTATAGACCTAACTTTTCTTTAAGGCATTTTAAATAACGGCGACTGACAGGAACAGATATATCATTGATAAAAATGACATCCACACCGCCTGCATCATTAAAACGGATTTCTTTCAGTTTTTTTAAATTAACTAGGTATTGCCGATGACAACGTATTAAAGGTGTTTTGTCTTCAAGTGTTTTTAAGGTTAACTCAGTAAAATATTCATTATTGGATTGATTAAAAACATAAATTCCGCTGATTTTCGATGAAACATAAAAGACATCCTCCAAATTTAACAAGTAAATTCGATTATGACCAACACATGGAATGTATTTTAAACCCTGATTCACTTCTTTTAATTGGTTTGTATTTCCTAATAAACATTGGTGATGTAAACGATATAGAGTTTTATTTAATCTTTCTTGTTCAACTGGTTTAAGTAAATAATCAAAAGCTTGTTCCTCAAATGCTTTGATAGCAAATTCGCCATAAGCTGTTAAAAATACGATCCTAGGCTTTGTTTGTGGATCAAGCATAGATAACATTTCAAAACCGTTTATTTTGGGCATTTGAATATCCAAAAAAACAACATCTGGTTGCAGCCGATGAATTTCACGAATTGCTTCCATAGCATTATTACATTCAGCAATAATAGATATTTCAGGATCAGTTTCTAATAAGCAACGTAAATTTTCGCGTGCGGGTAATTCATCATCGACAATAATAACTTTTAACATTGAACATTCGTATCCTTTTGCAAAGGCAAGGTTAACATTACTTTAGTATACTTATCTGGTTCACATTCTATATTGATACCATATTTTTCACCATAACGAATCTTAATTCGTTTATCGACAAGATTAAGTCCTAATCCTTTATTATCTTTTTTATTTTCACAGTAATTACCAGCATTATCAATTACTTCTAATATTATCGATTGGCTGTAGGCGTGAGCGCGAATAATTACTTTACCTATACCTATCAATTGTGAAGTACCATGTTTTATCGCATTTTCAACAATGGGTTGTAGTGAAAATGCCGGCAATTGTACAAATTCTAATTCGGCTGGAATATCAAATTCGATAGTCAACTGCTCCATAAATCGCATTTTTTCAATTTGTAAGTAAGCATTAACATGCTCAAGTTCATCTTTTAAAGAGGCTATCTCTTCAGTTCTTTTTAAGTTTTTTCTAAAAAAAGTAGACAGATTTTGAACTAATTGCGAGGCCTGCGTTTTGTCACGACGTATGACGGCAAGCAAAGTATTTAACGCATTAAATAAAAAGTGAGGATTCACTTGCGCATGCAGTAATTTAATTTCAGTTTTAGACAGCAGTTGTTTATAGTGTTCATTTTGACCAGCTAAAATTTGTGCGGACAGCAGGCTAGCGATACCTTCGCCAAGCGTTCGATTGATTGAACTAAATAAGGTATTTTTTGCCTCATACAATTTAATTGTACCAACAACGGTATTGTTTTCACCTCGAAGTGGTATAACCAAAGTTGAGCCTAAACGACAATTTTTACTTATTGAACATTGATAAGGTTGATGAACCCCATCAAGATATTGTACTTCATTTTTTTCAATCGCCTCTAAAGTGCTATTGGATGTTATTAACGTGCCAGGTTTATGATGATCATCTCCAATACCAATAAAAGCTAATATTTTTTCTCGATCGGTGATCGACACCGCGCCTATATCAAGTTGTTGATAAATAATTTCAGCAACTTTGGTACTATTATGTTGATTAAAACCATCACGTAATAAACCTTCGGTGCTGACAGCAATTTTTAATGCTTTAGCTGAGAAAGCCGAAGTATATCTTTCAAATATTGCCCGTCTATCTAATAAAATCCGCATAAACATCGCAGCGCCAATACTGTTGGCAACAATCATGGGAGCCGCAATACTTCTGATAGCGTGCGAAACAACATCAAAAGGTCGAGAGATGACAAGCACTAACACCATTTCAAGTGATTCTACCAATAATCCTAAAATACCCACTATAAAAGGATTATAAATAAGATCCACCCGTCCTTTTTTCATTAATACATAGTGGAGCAGACCACTTAATAGACCCGTTAAAATTGTTGATAACATACAACTTTCGGCAGTAATGCCACCCATCAAATAGCGATGGAATCCACCAGTGATGCCCACAAGAAACCCAACTATAGGCCCACCAAGGAGTCCACCCAAAATAGCGCCTATAGCACGGGTATTAGCAATCGTATCTTCAATATGTAAGCCGAAATAGCTTCCCATAATACAAAATAAAGAAAAGATAAAATAGCAAACTAATTTGTGAGGTAAATGCACAGTAACTTGCATAAGAGGAATAACAATAGGTGTTTTACTTAGTAAATAAGCAATCACTAAGTAAACACACATTTGTTGTAGTAGCTGTAATACAAGATCAAATTCAAACATAATATTGCTACCAAATCGAAACCATCAAAAATTTCGATAAAAAATTACTGACTTATTTGTCTAATAAAGTAAACGTCTTTTTATTATGAGTTGTCGAGTCAGAGCCAATGAACACATTAAATTTACCAAGTTCGGCAACATATTGCATTTTATCATGTTATATTTAATTACAAATTTTATTTGTCCTTTTTCATGCGGTTTTAAAGTAATATTTTCAAAACCAACAAGTTGTTTGACTAGACGGCTCACCGACGCCGTTATGTCTTGTAGATACAATTGTACGGTTTGGATTCCTAGTTTATCAACAATGTTTTCAATATTAGCGGTTACAACTATTTCACTGTTCTTTGTCATCTCTGTGCTGGATAGAACAAAATCAATGTTGAAATCGGTGTAACTCAAACCAAAACCAAATGGAAATAATGGTTCGTTAGAGCTGTCAAAGTAGGAAGTTGTATATTTACCCATGTTTTTAGTCCCCCTTGGTCGCCCAGTGTTTGAATGGCTGTAATAAACGGGGATCTGTTCAATATTATAAGGAAAAGACATAGGTAATTGACCTGAAGGATTATAATCACCAAACAATACATCCGTGATAGCATTACCGCCTTCTGCGCTTAAATATCAAGTATAGCATAAGCTTGGTATATTCGTTGAATAAAATCTTATTCTATACCGAGTTGATTTTCATATTTAAGGCGCTTTAACTATAATTATTTTAATTTTTCATACTAAAACGTAGTGTTAACCTCAAACTTTTTGACAATAATAAATTGAATAGTTTAAAGGTTAACTTTGCCGACTAATGTCGACAAAAATAGATGTTAATTTTGATTAATCCCTAAAATTAGTAAACTGGAATGGTTGTCCAAATTCTCCATTTCGAACTAAAGCCATAGTGGCTTGTAAATCATCTCGAGATTTACCTGTAACACGAACTTGCTCACCTTGTACTTGAGCCTGCACTTTTATTTTACTATCTTTGATAGCCTTTACAATTTTCTTAGCTAACTCTTTATCAATCCCTTGTTTAAGCTTGACAGTAATGCTGTATAATTTTCCACTGTGTTCCATCTCCTCTGGGATTTCTAAAGCACCACCATCAATACCACGCTTGGCTAACTTATCACGTAAAATATCCAGCAACTGTTGTACTTGGAAGTCAGATTGACTCGTTGCCTTGATCGTTTCATTTTTTTCATTTAATTCAAACGATGCTTCAACGTTTTTGAAATCCCAACGGGTTGCCAACTCTCGCGTAGCATTTTCGACACCGTTTTTAACCTCAGGCATTTGGATTTCAGAGACAATATCAAAAGAAGGCATAGACTCTCCTCTTAGAGTGATTATAAATATGATTAAATTTAAGAATGAATAAAATATTTGCCGCCTTTCTAATGAGGCGGCATATAAAGACGATGGCAGCTAAATTAATCGATGGTACGTAGTAGCTCGTTAATACCTACTTTACCTAAAGTTTTTGCATCAACTTTTTTAACAATTACTGCACAATATAAGCTATATTTGCCATCTTTGGTTGGTAAGTTACCGGATACCACCACTGAACCAGCTGGTACGCGACCGTAATGGACTTCGCCTGTTGCACGATCATAGATTTTAGTGCTTTGACCAATAAATACGCCCATTGAAATTACGCTACCTTCTTCAACTATTACACCTTCAACGATTTCACTACGAGCACCGATAAAACAGTTATCTTCAATAATTGTTGGGTTAGCTTGTAATGGTTCTAACACACCACCGATACCTACACCACCAGATAAATGAACATTTTTACCAATTTGCGCACAAGATCCAACGGTTACCCATGTATCAACCATTGTGCCTTCATCAACGTATGCACCAATGTTGACATAAGAGGGCATTAACACGGTATTGCGTGCCACATAAGCACCTTTACGCGCAATCGCGGATGGTACAACACGAAAACCTTCTTGTTGGAATCGCGCTTCATCATATTCAGCAAATTTTAACGGTACCTTGTCGTAATAGTTGGTTGCGCCACCATCAATAAGTTGGTTTTCATTAATACGGAAAGAGAGCAACACCGCTTTTTTTAACCATTGATGAGTCACCCAATCACCATTAATTTTTTCTGCAACACGCATTTTACCGCTGTCTAATAAAGCGATACATTGATTAATTGCGTCACGTGTTACTGTATCAACATTTGAAGGAGTGATTTCCGCGCGGCGTTCAAAGGCTGCGTCGATAATAGTTTGTAATTGTTGCATCTCGAATTTCCTTTACTTATAAGTCCGTTAGTAAATATAAAATGGATAAACAGTATAATATAATCTGTCTTGCTTTTTAAGTGGTTTGTCAACACGAGTAAGCTCAGCAAGAAAAAAATAAACTTTATTTGGAATAAATTACACAAAATTTTCCTAACTAAAAAACATTTGTTGAGTAAATTGTAGAATCATCCATATCCATTTTAAGCACAAAACTATTATGCATACTCAAGGATTTTCATTACTCGAACTTTTGATAATTATAGGTATTAGCTCAATTGTTGCAACGGTGGGAATTCATCATTGGAAAGCAATTGCACTTCGTAATGAATTAGTTTCAACAACACAACAATTAGCTTACTTTTTAAATGAAGTTCAAGTTAAAGCTTATACTGAAAATCAAAATTATAAACTTTTTGTTTTTTCATCCCCGTGGTGTTTAACAATTACCTCAGAAGAACGCCCTGCATCATGTAAACAAGGTGAATTACATTTTATCAAACCGAATAATTCTGTAGAAATTACTGGATTAACTGAGAAAAAACTTATTTACTTTTGGGGAAGACGCAATATGGCACAATCATTTTCCTTAGAACTCTCTAATGAGATTGGTAAAAGTAAGGTTTTTGTTTCCTACCGTGGACGCATTCGATTTTGCCAGTTGAACAGTTATTTACCTAGTTTACCACCATGTTAAAAGAGTTAGGATTTTCATTACTTGAAATGCTAATCAGCATTACTTTAACAAGCTTGATTATTATTAGTGCAACCTCTTTTTATTATCAATTACAACAAAATACATTGTATTATTATCAAATAACGCATTTACAACAAGCTGTTGAGCAAGCATTAATTGGTTTATCAAAAGACATCAAACGAGCGGGATTTATCGCCGATGATCCGCATAAAATGAAAAATAATGCCCTAGAGATTGTGAACGCTCAAAATTGTATGATTATCCGATATGACAGTGAAATCCGCCATGATTGGGTCTACGATCCTTGGAACTTGAACAATTCTGATATTTTTACCTATCGCTTTAAAAATAATAATGTTGAATACAGAACAGGCGCAGTGAATTGCAAAGAAACTAAGTGGGAAAAATTATTTGACCCTGCTGAAATTAAAGTTACGAAATTCGACATTAAACACAAAAATAACACCATTGAATTATCGATAGGAGCAGAATTAAAAAAACAGAAACACATTAAATATCAGGTGACTAAAATAATCAAAAATGAAAACCTATCTAATACTGAATCAAAATAATGAAAACGGATTTAGCGCGATTATAATGGTCGTTATTTTAATGGTCATTGGATTACTATTATTAACTGGTTTTAATCAACTATTGATTTCCTGGCATAAAACTATTGCTATGGAAACTCGCTATTACAAACGATTCAATCAAGCCTGTTCGGCATTAAATTGGGCGTTAACGCAAGATTGGCAAACACCAACTGATCAGTGGCAATGCTTAAAAGACACAAAATACCAATTAAAAGCTTGTGTAAAAAAATCACAATTAAAAGTGGATAATTATCAACTTTTGCGAGGCGAGGCTGACGATTTCTTTTTATATTCTCTTGCACATTTTAAGGGGACAAAACTGGTTGTAGAAAAAGGTCATTGGTTAGATTACTGTCCAGAAAAAAGGAGTGGTGATTGTGAATAATAAAAATAGTATGGGTTTTAGTTTAATTGAATTAATGATAGCAAGTTTACTATTTTCAATAATTATTCTTGGTTTTACAGGTTTCCAAAAAACACTTATTCATCAGCATCATTATCTTTCTAATCGGTTACAAGCAGAACAAATAGCGTTTGAACTCCTTGAAAGTTATCCGGATATTGCTAACCATATCATTCCAAATGGTTGGCAATATACGCTACAAAGTGATCCATACAATAGTAGATGCAAAATGGTTTTAGTTACTGTTACACCGAACAATCTTAAATCAGTAAAACAAAAACGGCTATTTTGTAATTAATTATCGATATTAAATACTGAAAATATTGAAATTATACATCATCAGATGAGCAATTTAACCAATCATGTAGCAGTTGTAAAACTTGTTGTGTTTTTTCAGCATGTACATTATGACCAGCACCTTCTATCGTAACAATTTTAGCATTAGGAAATTGAGCATAGATAGTATCTTGATATTTGTCGGCTAAATAAACCGAATTCCCTCCACGAATAAATAAAATTGGTTTTAAACATGGCGAACTTGATGGTATGGTTTGCCAGTCGCAAATGTTAGCATATTGATCATTGATAGTTTGTAAATTAAATAACCAATGTTGGTTTTTGTAAGATTTTAATAAAAATAAACAAGTCGCTTCGCTAAGACCGGCTTCTTGCATAACTGCCATAATTTGCTTTCTATCGGTGATTTGGTTATTAAGGCAATACATTAAAGTTCTTAATATAATGGCATTGGGCGAACTGCTATATTTTACTGGTGCAATATCAATTACAACGATTTTTTGGATGAGCTGCGGTATGACTTGTGATAATTGCATCGCTACTTTGCCCCCCATAGAGTGACCAATTAAAATGATATCTTTTAATTGAAGTTCATGACAAAGATCAGCTACATCTTGCGCCATAGCGGGATAATTTATTTGATCAGACCAAGGAGATTGCCCATGATTGCGCAAATCAACTTGAATGGTTTGATAATCAGATACCAGATCTTTAGCTAACATATTTAAATTATCTAAACTACCAAATACACCATGCAGAAAAACAATTGGCTGCCCTATACCTTGCAATTTATAATTTAATTTCATATTCCAACTTAGTCTTTTATAGTTAAATATTAATATTATATAGTTATTGCTAAAGTCACCAACTATTAATTCAATAACAATAATCTCTATAACTATGATAAAATCTTGAAACAATTTTTTAAAAGTGTTAAATCGTATGTTTCAAAATAATCCGCTACTTGCACAACTAAAGCAAGAACTTCATCAACAAACACCTCGTATTGAAGGTACCGTCCGAGCCCATGAAAAAGGATTTGGTTTTTTAGATGTTGATAATAAAACCAGTTATTTCATTACTGCAAATAAAATGAAAACCGTATGCAATGGCGATAAAGTATCTGGAACAGTAATTGAAAATGGTGATAAAAAGGTTTTTGAACCAGAATCATTAATTGAAAGCCCCCTACAAAGATTTATAGGAAAAATAGGTTTTCAAGAGCGAACAATGGTTATTTATCCTGAAAACATGCCTGCAAATTTAGCCATCCGCTGTAAAATTAACAAACAAATTCAAGAAAAACTTAAAGAAGATGATTGGGTCGTTGCCAAATTGATTTCTCATCCTCTTGAAGAAGGTAAAAATAATTTTGTAGCGGAAATTACGCATTTTATTGCTGAAAATAGTTCAATCTATCTACCTTGGTTAAAAACTCTGGCCAGATATAATTTAGAAGATAATTCACCACAGCCGGACACATTAACAATTGATGAAAATGAACTGACTAATCGTCAAGATTTAACCGATATAGACTTTTTTACCATAGATAGTGAATATACAGAAGATATGGATGATGCTATTGCCGTTTCAAAGGACGAACAAGGTAATTACCAACTGAAAGTCGCTATTGCAGATCCAACTGCGTATATTTTACAAGACAGTCAACTTGATAAAATTGCTAAACAAAGAAATTTCACAACTTATTTACCCGATTTTAATATTCCAATGCTACCTAAAGAGTTAGCAAATGATCTTTGTTCTTTAAAAGAAAACCAAAAACGACCAGCGTTAGTATGCAATATTAATATTGATTCAAATGGTATAATAGATGAAAATAGTATCACTTTTATGCCCGCATTTATCGAATCAAAAGCGAAACTTTCTTATAATAATGTTTCAGATTTTTTAGAAAATAATGATGAATTGCTATCTAATAACGCAACCTTACCCGAACAACTCAATTTATTGTCATCCTTAGCAAAAACCAGAACCATTTGGCGACAAAACAATGCGTTAGTGTTTAAAGATAGCAATGATTATCGTTTTGTGCTTGATGAAAACCGTCATGTAAAATCCATCAATAAAGAATCTCGTCGAATTGCACGTCAAATTGTTGAAGAGGTCATGATCATCGCGAATCAAGCCTTAACTTTGCTATTAAATAATAAAATTGGATTTGGTATATTCAATATTCATTCAGGTTTTGATATTAAATTTATTGATCAAATTTTAAAAGTTTTAACCAATCATGGTATTGAAGGATTTGATAAAGAATCTTTATTATCTTTTGATGGGTATATCAAATTACGACGAATTATCGATAATGATGCGTTTTTAACGGCTCGGCTCCGCAAATGTCAAAGTCCTGCCGATTTTTCTATTCAACCACAACCTCATTTTGGCTTAGGATTAACTGCTTACGCAACTTGGACATCACCAATACGCAAATATGGAGATATGATTAATCATCGTTTAATCAAAAATTATTTACGTTCACAAACCTTGAATGAACCCGATAAAGAGCAGTTGAAAATCATGAATGAAAGGCGCAAATTATTACGTTATGCTGAACGTGATATCGCTGAAAATCTTTATGTTCAATATTTATCGGATAAAATTGGTAATAATTTTGTTGCTGAAATTGTCGATATCAACCGCGGCGGTGCTCGTCTACGTTTAACTGATATTGGTGCATTTGTATTTTTACCACTTTCAATGATTCACTCTAATCGAGAGGAAATAGTTTCAAGTCCTGAAGAGGGTGTCATTAAAATTAATAATAATATTTGCTATAAACTTTCAGATACTCTTACTGTGAAAATGCATCAAGTTAAGAAAGAGAATCAATCAATAATAGTAAAATTAGTTACAGATGAATAATTGAATTCAGAATTATCTTATTTTTTCAACAACCCCTAGTATTACATAGGGGTTTCCTAACTAATAATTAATGATATTTTAACGCTTAAACACTTTTTTTTCTTAACAATATCTGATATCTTTCTTCATCCATTAAAATATTTGTATCAACTAAAAAATAAGATTCAGAGGGTGCTATGTTATCAATTCATGGACATGAAGTCTTACAAATGATGGCTGGTAATAACTATACAGAATCATCTCTACTTGAAGCCATTGAAAAAAGGTTTGGCAAAAATGCTAAATTTCACACTTGCTCTGAAGCTAATATGAATGCTGAACAACTCATCTGCTTTTTAAAGTTAAAAGGTAAATTCAAACCTGATAATAATTCTGGATTTACAGTCAACGAAACAAAAATCTGTCGTCATTAACTCTATAAGATATTAGTGAATGTTCAGTATGCTTTTTTACACTTTTAAACTAATCGTATAGTGTATTTAATAGAATATGAGTATATAATTTCGCGCAGATCTAGCCTGCCCAAAAATTACAACTCGAAAAATATATTCATGGAATTTATATATGAAATTAAGTAATATTTTTATATGCACAATGGTTCCTATTTTTATTGCCAGTTGTGCGCATAAATCGGCTACACCAATTAAAATTGAAGAGCCACCACAGATTGAAATGGATCCATTATCTGTGCTAATGCAACAAACAGAATCGAATAACCCTTATGTGGTTAATGCAAAAGATCAATTACAAAAACTACTCCAATCACAAAATTTTAATGAATACATTTCTAATGAAGGTATTCTAAAGTGTGTCAACGACCCAAACCAATCAGCTTGTGTTTTAAATTTTTACCTTAATGAATACTATAATTTAAAATATAATATTCAAATTAAAAAAATCATTGAAGATAAACAAATTGAACACAAAATTGAATTAAGTAAAATCAATGCTACCCAAGCGAATATTGAAAAATATTGCGATCTTTCAGCAGATTTTACAGCAGCCATCTATACCAACAATAATAGTAAAATTTCTACTTTTCAAACTTTATTCAAAATGAATAAAGGAGACTTATCAATCTTGCATACTAAAATTCTTAAGGATAACTATTCTCACTTTTTGATTGACGAAAATCCAAGTATTCTTCAAGAGATGAAGACAGAATTTATGGAAAAGTGTGTGAATGATCCTAAAAATAACATTATCAATTATTTAAATATTTTCCGATAATCTTAATGCGAGTTTTTATGTATAATTTATTACCCATCAGTCAGTTCAGTAAAACAGCAACGTGCAAAATGCTTTGCATAGTTTCAGCTCTTTGTATTAGTTTTTCTTCATACGCTTTTTCATTTAATGATGTTGTGACTAAAGCAGAAAAGCTAGCAAAGAAAAGTTATGTACAACCCTCTAAAAATATCCCCAATGAATTAGCCTCGCTACAATTTGCTGATTATCAGAAAATTCAATTTAATCATGAAAAAGCTTATTGGAATGACAAAAAAACTCGTTTTAAATTAGAGTTCTATCATGAAGGGATGTATTTTGATACACCTGTCCAAATCAATGAAATTGTCAATAATCAGGTTAATGAAATTAAATTTGATCCGAGTTATTTTGATTTAAGTAAAGTCGGATTAGATCATCTAAACACGAAAAAACTTGGATTTGCCGGATTTAAAGTTCATTATCCAATAAACAACCCAACTAAAACCGATGATGAAATTTTTACAGCTCTTGGTGGTAGCTATTTCCGAGCAGTTGGAAAAGATCAACGATATGGTTTGTCCGCTCGAGGGTTAGCGATTGATACTGGTGAGATGACGGGTGAAGAGTTCCCTCGTTTTAAAGAATTTTGGATCGAAAGACCATCTCCTAAACAAAAACATTTAGTGATTTATGCTTTACTTGATTCACCTCGCGTAACGGGTGCTTATAAACTTATTTTAGTACCAAGTGTGGATACAACAATAACTGTACAAGCTAAAATATTTTTCCGCGATTCGGTGAAAAAACTTGGTATTGCACCGTTAACTAGCATGTATTTATTTGGCCCAAATCAGCCATCACCTTTATTAAATTATCGACCAGCAATGCATGACTCTAATGGGTTATCCATTTTATCAAACAGTGGTGAATGGATATGGCGACCATTAAATAATCCAAAACGGTTATCTTTTTCTTCATATAGTTTTGAAGATCCTAAAGGTTTTGGATTGATTCAACGAGATAACGGATTTGAAGATTACCAAGATCTTGATGATCATTATGAATTGCGTCCTAGCGTTTGGACAGAAATCTTAGGCAATTGGCAAAAAGGTCGGGTTGAACTGGTTGAAATCCCTACAGCAGATGAAACAAACGATAATATCGTTTCATTCTGGGTACCTGCAAAACAATATAAAGCTGGTGACAGTCTTGATGTTAGGTACCGATTACACTATTCATTAAATGAAAAGCAACGTTATCCCGATAATGTAGCTAGAGCAATTAGCACTCGATTATCATTAGGTGATATAAAACAAGCAAATTTAATTCGTAAACTTGATGGTTCGAACGCTTATATTATTGACTTTGCTGGTCCTAATTTATCAGAACAAGAGCCTGTTAAAGCAATATCAAGCATCAATAACGGATCTATTGTGAGCTGTGAAGTACAATATAATTCTGTAACAAAAGGTTGGCGAGTTCTTATTCGATTTAATGTTCAAGACAATAAAAAACCAACGGATATTCGCGTTCAATTAGCTTCAGAAAAAACGAATCAGATTTTATCTGAAACTTGGAGCGGTCAATATCCAGGGCAATAACGATAATAAGATAACATAATGAAAAAAGATTACTTTGCTACTCTTTCTGGCGCAGATAACTGGCGCCAGAAATCAAAAAACAATGGAATTGAGCCAAATAATACTGAATTTCTGAAATATCGCCTAAATCAAATTGGCGATACATCAAACTACATTGATGAAAGAAATCAGCAACCCAGTTATCCAAAAGTTGAACGCGTTTCGATTCAACCACAAAAATGGAACAAACGCTATAAAGCCAATTTCAAAGCTAAAGTTAATCTCATCGCGGTTATTCGTCGCTTAATAATGTTTGCACTAATTGTAATACAAACATATTTCGGGACTACCTATCTATCGACACTGTTACCTTATCAAAGCTGGGAAAAAATTAATTTCATGGCTAATTGGGCTAATAACCCTGAATTAGCCATATACAGTATTATTCCTTATATTATACAAGGTTTTATTATTTTCCTATTTGCTATTTTGTTTGCTTGGATTTCAATTGGTTTTTGGACAAGCGTTATGGGACTAATTTTAGCTGTAATAAGAAAAGACCGCTATACTATTGAAATCCCTAAAGATGCAGCAAAACACATTGATGTTAATCATCGTACTGCATTAGTTATGCCAATTTGTAATGAAGATGTAGCACGCGTTTTTGCTGGATTACAAGCGACCTATCAATCTTTGGTTGAAACTGGTCACGCGGATTGCTGTGATTTTTATATTTTAAGCGATACGAATGATCCCGATCTTTATGTAAATGAATTAAAAGCATGGGCAGATTTTAATGCTCAGAAAGATGATAATGGATGCAATATTTTTTACCGACATCGTAAACGTCGAGTAAAACGTAAAAGTGGTAACATTGATGATTTTTGTCGACGCTGGGGACATTTATATGAATATATGTTAATACTTGACGCCGACAGCATTATGACTGGTGATTGTATATTAAATATGATTGCCATGATGGAAATGACACCTAAAGCGGGCATATTACAGTCACCGCCAAAATCAGTTAGAATGAAGACGCTTTATGGTCGAATCCAACAATTTGCCAATCAGATTTACAGTGATATTTTTTGTGCAGGCACCCATTTTTGGCAACTTAGTGAAGCACAGTATTGGGGACACAATGCGATGATTCGCTTAAAACCTTTTATTGAACACTGTATTTTATCCCCACTACAAAAACGTAAAGGGCCGATTCATATTTTGTCACACGATCTTGTTGAAGCGACTTTAATGAGACGTGCAGGATATGGAGTTTGGATCGCCTATAATATGAATGGCAGTTACGAAGAGCTACCAGGCAATATGATTGAAGATCTAAAACGAGATAACCGTTGGTGTATGGGGAACTTAATTAATTTAAGATTGATTTTTAAAAGTGGTATAACTTTAACACACAGAGTTATGTTTTTAACGAGTGGAATGGCTTATATTTCATCTTTATTATGGTTAACATTTTTATTTTTCTCAACGCTGCTTTTATTAGTTTTTAATTTATCTGATCAACAATATTTTTTCCAACCTAACCAATTTTATCCGACATGGCCAAGATGGGATGAAAATTTGGCATTACAATTGTTATCTACGACGATGGTATTATTGTTTGCGCCTAAATTCTTTAGTTATGGCATTATCATTGCTAAAACAGGTGCCAAAGATGTGGGGGGGATTTTCAAGCTGACTCTATCAATATTCATCGAAATGTTCTGGTCGATGATACTCGCCCCAATACGCATGATATTCCATAGTAAGTTTGTGATAAAAGCATGGCTAGGCAGTAAAATTCAATGGAAATCCCCGTCAAGAAACGACGATGCTTTAACATGGGGTGAATCTTTCTATTTTTGTTGGCCTCTCTCTTTATTAGGCATTATTTGGCTTGGCGTGATTATTTGGTTAAATCCTCAGTTTACTTACTGGTATATTGCTATTCTAATTCCACTGACTATTTCGCCATTAGTGATTAGAATTTCAGGATTATCAAGCATTGGCATGAGCGCGAAAAAACTAGGTCTATTTTTAACTCCAGAGGAAACTCATCCAGCTAAAGCTGTGACCATGACGGGAGAATATCTAGTTAAAACGGAAGCTAACATCGTTGAACATGGTTTTATCATGGCATTGGTTGATCCTATTTACAATGCGTTAGCTTGCGCATTGTCCACTTCTCGCCATTTACCTAATATAAAAATTGAGCAAAGGCGTCTTGAGCTAATTGAGCAATTTAAACAAGCTGATTTAGAAAAAATCAATAAAGAACAACAGTTAGCAATTTTAGAAGATCCAATCATTCTTTCTGAGCTACATCAGCATGTTTGGCAGTTGCAAGAAATATACGACAATTTATTCACTTTATGGCAAAATGAACGTCAATAATAAAAAATAGGGCTTAAGCCCTATTTTTCTTCTTTTAGTAATTGATCAAAATCCATGGATATTTTTTATGACTTGGCAACCTTCCGCATCTATCAATAACCTACTTAAGCGCGCGAAAATTATTTCACAAGTACGACAATTTTTTACTGATCGCTGTATATTAGAAGTCGAAACGCCGACCTTGAGCCAATATGCCGTTACTGATGTGCATTTGAGTTCTTTCTCTACTACCTTTTTTAGACCGGGGGAATTCGACGAACAACTTGGGCGAAAGATGTCATTAATTACCAGTCCAGAATACCACATGAAGCGTTTATTAGCAGCGGGAAGTGGTCCAATCTATCAGATCTGTAAATGTTTTCGCAATCATGAGGAAATCAGCGATTTTCATAATCCTGAATTTACTATGCTTGAATGGTATCGTATTCAATTTGATATGATGCAAATGATTAATGAAGTTGATGATCTATTACAAACAATTTTAGATTGTGAACCAGCGGAACGTGTTTCTTATCAAAAAGCATTTCAACGTCACCTTAATATTGATCCATTAGAAGCAGATCAAGCAACGTTAGTTAACGCAGTTAATCAGCTCAATATCGGGATCAAAACAGAAGAGTTTGATAAAGATGGTTTATTGCAATGTTTATTTACTTTTGGCGTTGAACCCCATATTGGTCATGATAAACCGATTGCCGTATATAACTTCCCTGCTTCACAAGCAGCATTAGCTGCAATTAGCAGTGAAGATCATCGCGTTGCTGGGCGCTTTGAATTCTATTACAAAGGTGTTGAACTTGCTAATGGTTTTAAAGAATTAACAAACCCACAAGAACAAAGACTACGTTTTGAACAAAACAATCAAGATAGACTCAATTTGAATCTTCCTCAACAAGAAATCGATATTGAGCTATTAGCAGCAATGGAAAATGGTCTACCTGACTGCGCTGGAGTTGCGATAGGTTTAGATCGCTTAATCATGTTAGCGCTTGATTCAAAGAAACTAGATGATGTCATTTCATTTACCTTTGAAAGGGCTTAGTGATGATAAGTAATTTTGGTCTTACTGAGTGGGTCGCGATTATTCTTGGAATAGTGTCATTGATTTTATTAATTTTATTAGTTAAATCACAGCTAGTTATTAATAATTCAAACCAATTATTTAATTTACAATTTTCTCAGATAAGACAAGAGAATCAAACATTAACTAATGAATTAAATCAGCTTGAAAGTGAGTTAAACCAGTATCGTCAACAAAATATCGCGCAATTTGCGACTATTAGTGAACTAAAAACGCGTTTAGAAGAAACGCGTAATGCAGCCCATGAACGCCAGACAATACTTGAGCAAAGTGAACAACGACTTACAACTCAGTTTGAAAACTTAGCCAATCGTATATTCGAGCACAGTGGTAAAAAAATTGAACAACAAAACAAGCAAAGCCTTAATTTTTTATTATCACCATTAAAAGAACAATTGGAGAGCTTTAAAAAGCAAGTGCAAGATAGTTTTGGCGAGGAAGCAAAAGAACGCCATACGCTTACTTATGAGATTCGCAATTTACAGCAACTGAATCAACAAATGACTAAAGAGGCAACCAATCTCACTAATGCTTTAAAAGGTAACAATAAAATTCAAGGAAATTGGGGAGAGTTTATACTTAGCCAAATACTTGATAATTCGGGTTTAAGATTAGGTTATGAATATGATACACAGGTCAATTTAACCAATGAAAATAACCAACGTTTACAACCTGACGTCATTGTACATCTACCTCAAGGAGGTGATGTGGTTATTGATTCAAAAGTGACACTAGTAGCATATGAACGTTATTTCAATAATGATGAAGAAATTGTAAAAACCAAAGCATTATCCGATCATTTAACTTCAGTACGTAACCATTTAAAGCAGCTTAGTCAAAAAGATTATCATAAGTTAATTGGCATTAATTCATTAGATTATATATTAATGTTTATCCCTGTAGAGCCAGCATTTTTATGTGCTATTGATAGTGATCCATCTTTGATTAATGATGCGCTCAAAAATAACATTATGATTGTCAGCCCAACCACTCTTTTGGTTGCCTTACGTACGATTCATAATTTATGGCGTTATGAACACCAAAATCGTAATGCAGAGCTAATTGCAGATAAAGCAAGTAAATTGTATGATAAAGTCCGCGGTTTTGTTGAAGACATGGAAAACCTTGGTAGCACGCTTGATAAAGCTCAACAAACTTATCAAAACTCTCTTAATAAGCTCTCCAAAGGTCGCGGTAATATTATTGGTCAAATTGAGCGATTTCGTGAATTAGGCGTAGAAGTTAAAAAACCAATTAATCCAGACATTGCATTATTATCTGTAGATGAACTTAACCGAAATAAAGATTAAATATCTTACTGTGATGGCTAATCAATTAAATTAACGTTGTTGAATTTACGTTTTTTAAAGTACATTGTCGAAATTACATTATTAAATTTTGTCAAAAAGTTTCAGGTAATGCATACGTTTGAGTATAAAACATCTTAATTCACCATTATTGAAAATACGTGTATACTCATTTTGTACAACAAGGAATACAATATGGCTAAAAAACAAGTAACTGAACCTAGTTTTGAAGAAACACTTAAACAACTTGAAACCATTGTTTCACAATTAGAAAATGGTGATTTACCATTAGACGAAGCATTGAATGAGTTTGAAAAAGGTGTCAAATTAGCTAAATCAGGTCAAAAGCAATTACAACAAGCGGAACAACGCATTCAGATATTATTATCTGAAAATAGTGATGCAGAACTATCTGAATTTTTAACCGATAATAATGAATAATTTAAAACCATTACAAGAGCGAATCAATACGTTCTTAACGACATATATTGCTCAGTTCCCTTCTTCTAAATTGCAACAAGCTATGAACTATAGCTTGCTAGCTGGCGGTAAGCGAATCCGTCCAATACTGGTCTATTTAACTGGGCAAATGTTTGATTGTCCGTTATCAAAACTTGATGAAGCAGCGGCTGCAATTGAAATGATTCATACTTATTCATTAATTCATGATGATTTACCGGCTATGGATAATGATAACTTACGACGTGGAAAACCGACATGTCATATCCAATATGGACACGCTGAAGCGATACTTGCTGGTGATGCATTACAATCATTAGCGTTTAGTATATTATCTGAAAGCCAACATCTGGATAATCAAGTTAAAATTAATATGATTGCAGAACTTGCCAATGCTAGCGGATTAGCGGGTATGTGCTTAGGACAGTCACTTGATTTGCAAGCAGAGCACCAATCTATCACCCTTGAACATTTACAAAAAATCCACAACTATAAGACTGGAACATTAATTAACGCAGCGGTCCGATTAGGTGCATTTGCCAGTGGCGATATAAGTAAGCCTTACTATTCCTTGCTCGATAGCTATGCTCAAGCAATTGGACTCGCTTTTCAAATTCAGGATGACATTTTAGATGTCATTGGTGAACAAGCTATTATGGGCAAACCTAAAGGCTCCGATATTATACATGAGAAATCTACCTATCCTGCTTTATTAGGCTTACAAACAGCTATAGACATGACAAAACAGTTATATGATCAAGCTATCGATAGTCTCAACCAAATACCTTATAATAGCCAACCACTGCAAGATCTCGCTGGTTTTATTATAAATCGAAATAGTTAACACGATGACTTAATGATAAAAATGAATTTGGATAATTATCCCTTATTAAAAAAAATTAACTTTCCACAGGATCTACGATGTTATCCTCAATCTCAGCTGCCTGAAATTTGTCGTGAGTTAAGACAATTTTTGTTAAATTGTGTAAGTCAATCTAGTGGACATTTAGCATCAGGGCTGGGGGTGGTTGAATTAACAGTAGCACTGCATTATGTTTATCACACCCCTTTTGATAAAATTATTTGGGATGTTGGTCATCAAGCTTATCCACATAAAATTTTAACTGGCCGACGTGATCAAATGCTCACAATCCGGCAAAAAGGTGGGCTTCATCCATTCCCACATCGCAATGAAAGCGAATATGATGTTTTAACTACAGGCCATTCTTCAACTTCTATCAGCGCCGCTTTAGGTATTGCTATTAGTGAGCAAAAAAAACAATCTGGACAAAAGGTAGCGGCAATTATTGGGGATGGTGCACTTACCGCTGGTATGGCATTTGAAGCAATGAATCATGCCGGGCATATTAAACCCGACATGTTAGTGATTGTTAACGACAATGACATGTCAATTTCAGAAAATACGGGTGCACTTAACCAACATTTAGCCCAGATTCTTTCAAGTAAAACATACACTTCGTTCCGTGAAAGTGGCAAACGAGTGCTTGCTAATATTCCACCTTTAAAAGAATTATTTAAAAAAACCGAAGAACATTTAAAAGGTTTAGTGACACCAGCGATCTTATTTGAAGAACTTGGTTTTAATTATATTGGTCCTATTGATGGGCACGATGTTGAAAGTTTAGTAACCACTTTACAAAAAGTTCGGCAACTAAAAGGTCCCCAATTGCTTCATGTTATTACGCAGAAAGGCAAAGGTTACGCACCAGCAGAACAAAATCCAACTTTATGGCATGGTGTACCAAAATTTAATCCCAAAGATGGAATATTGCCAGAGACAAATAAAGTTATACCAACCTATTCTCAAGTTTTTGGTGATTGGTTGTGTGAAATGGCGCAAAATGATAAACAACTAATGGCTATCACTCCTGCAATGAGTGAAGGATCGGGTATGACCAAGTTTGCCAATCTTTATCCAGATCAATTTTTTGATGTCGCCATCGCTGAACAACATGCAGTTACACTTGCTGCGGGTTTTGCTATTAGTGGTTTAAAACCAATCGTAGCAATTTATTCAACTTTTTTACAACGTGCTTATGACCAAGTTATTCATGATGTTGCCATTCAAAACTTACCTGTTTTATTTGCTATAGATAGAGCAGGTATTGTTGGTGCCGACGGTGAAACGCATCAGGGCTCATTTGATTTAAGTTTTATGCGTTGCATACCTAATTTTGTCATAATGACGCCTAGTGATGAAAATGAGTGTCGACAAATGCTCTATACAGGTTATTTACATAATGGTCCTGTAGCAGTGCGATATCCTCGTGGTGAAGGTGTTGGAGTGCAATTAGAACCATTAACGCCCATACCAATAGGTGAATCAAAATTATGCATTGAAGGAGAAAACATAGCTTTACTCAATTTTGGCACATTACTACCTGAAGTTTTACAGGCGGGTAAAAAAATTAATGCTACAGTCATAGATATGCGTTTTGTTAAGCCATTAGATGAAAAAGTCCTTTTGCACATTAGCCAAACTCATAATATACTTGTCACTGTAGAAGAAAATAGTATTAAAGGCGGTGCTGGTAGTGGCGTCTGTGAATTTTTATTATCTAAAAAAATAAAATGTGATATTTTAAATATTGGATTACCAGATAAGTTTATTCCTCAAGGATCTCAAAATGAGATGAGAGATGAGATGGGATTAAACTGTGAACATATTATAGAAAAAATTAATGAATTTATAAATAAATAGGTTAAATATGGAAACTCAAGCTGTCACTATTCAAATTTTTGGACGTACATTAAAATTCAATTGTCCGGTTGATGAAGTTGACGCACTAACCAATGCCGCAAAAGATTTGGATGAGCGCTTATCTAATTTGCGTGAAAAATCTCCACAAATAGGTAGTGAGCAACTTATCATGACCGCAGCACTCAATATTTCTTACGAGTTAACTAAGGAAAAAGAAAAAAGTAACGAATTTAGCCATAGGCTAAAAATGCTACAACAATTGCTTGATTCTGCTTTGAATACCAACAATTAACGTTTTTATTTGTAAATTTGATAAAAACTTCCTTGTATCATTTGTTAAATTCTGTAATATTATATGCATCTCTGGGATGTTCGCGATGTGGGTTAGTCCCCTGAGCCGATACTCTTTATATTAGAATGATATGACTTTTGATTGGTGTGTAAGCCTTACTTGTAAGGAAACCTAAAAATCGAAACATGTTGTTCACCTTGAACCTTGGGTTCAAGGGTTACGACCCTAAACGACATCTTGGAGTGCTTTTATCTTGTTTTATTTCTACAGTGATAACTGATGAATATTAGACAGAATATACGTCAAAAAAGGCGTCAACTCTCCTTAACCGAACGCATTAATGCGCAAAATTCTATTTATCAACAAATCACTCAACATCAAAATATAAAATTAGCAAAAAATATAGCAATATTTCTATCATTTGATGGTGAAGTGGAAACGAAACCGATTATAGAATATCTATGGCAACAAAATAAGTCTGTCTATTTGCCTGTTATACACCCATTTGCTTCTTCGCATTTACTCTTTTTAAAATACACCCCACAAACATCTTTAATTAAAAACAAATTTAATATACTGCAACCAGCTTTAAATGTACTAAATGTATTACCATTCCAAAAATTAGATATTATTTTTACTCCACTGGTTGCTTTTGATGAAAGAGGTTATCGTATGGGTATGGGTGGAGGATATTATGATCGTATGTTAGCTAATTACCAAAGCCAGCAAATTCTGCCTATCG
Source organism: Gilliamella sp. B14448G11 (assembly GCF_016101765.1). Lineage (NCBI taxonomy): Bacteria > Pseudomonadati > Pseudomonadota > Gammaproteobacteria > Orbales > Orbaceae > Gilliamella > Gilliamella sp. B14448G11. The sequence continues at coordinate 31,231 of NZ_JACFPX010000004.1, forward strand.
GTCTGGCGTTTGCCTGCCAAAAAGTACCTCATATTGATAATCAACCATGGGATGTCAAACTACCAGAAATCATCTACGCTTAATATTATCAATAATGGCAATAACCCAGTATGGTTAAGCATTATTGTGCAAACTTTTTTAATTCTTATCATTGATTTGCTGTTGAAATGATAAAAAGTAAGTAAGCAAACAAAATAACTATGCCGACAAAACTGAGTCGGCAAAGCTAAGTTGAAAAAGATAAGTTGAAAAAGCTAAGTCGGCATTTTTTACCTAAAAAGAGTTGTTATTTAACAATTTGTTTGAGTTCATCTAATAAACTTGAATAATTGACCTTTGCATAGTGGGTTACATCTACTTCAATCACTTGACCTAAAGCAAACTGATCATACTTTCTGGTTTGACAGATTTGATAAAATTGTTCTTTCGTCACTAAATCGTCGGCTAAATTGCGATCTTCAAGTTTATCACCATAGTGATAATGTTGCATAATATGACTCAAATGACGTTCTGGCGAGCGGTCGCGCAGGTAGCGACGTTGCCATAATATATCAAAGTCAGCAATTAAGCGAATTGTAACCACTTGATAATAATAGTGATCAGCAAATTCACTGAGTTGCTTTTTTTGCTTATCACTGAAAGGATATTCAGAAATGATGATCTTTTTACCTGCATCCATATACAGTTGCAACACACCATAATAAAAATGCCAGACTTTGTGTTCTAATGCCTCTTTTTCAGCTTTAGAATTAAAACCGATCGATTCGGCATACAAAACTTTAGCTTCATCGGGTGTTAATACAAAGCTGTCTTTAAATTGCTGTTGCAATTGTTTAACTAGATACGTTTTGCCTGTACATGGACAACCTGCCAGTAAAATTAAATATTTCTGCATATCAATGCACCTCAGTTAACACGACCATTCACATTAAGAAATAAACTCATTTTATGCTTCACAATTTCCTTTACTGCCTGATTAGCAGGAATAACATTGTGGCGTAATGATTTATTGACTTCAGTTTGTGCGAACTTATCTTTGGCCACTTGTGTCCAGTTAACTAATAACTCGGTACCTACATTAAATTTGCGAATACCATTATTAATCAATTCAGGGTAATCTTCTTCTTTAACACCTGTCCCACCATGAATAACCAACGGAATATTGACAAGAGAATAAATTTCTTTCAATAACGGAATATTCACTTCTGTTTTTGATTTAAATTGTCCATGATTAGTGCCAATCGCAACGGCTAGAGCATCAATACCCGTTGCTTTAACAAATTCTAACGCATCTTTAGGGTTAGTATAGACTTTGTCATTATCATCAACCTTAATCCCCTCTTCTGTGCCACCTATGGTGCCCAGCTCCCCTTCAACTGATACTCCACGCGCATGGGCATATTCAACAACCGCGCGCGTTTTTAATATGTTTTCTTTAAAAGGCAGTGAAGAACCATCAAACATGACTGAGGTAAAACCGCTGTCGATAGCTTGTTTAATATCATCAAAATTTTTGGCATGATCTAAGTGCAATACAGCATCGACTATCTCTTCATCTGCGATGGCTTTTACTGCATTTACCAAAACTTTATAGCCAATATAACGTGCCGTATCGACACTTGTTTGGATAATAATGGGGGCACCTACTTCTTTGGCTGCTCGAAGCATATCGGGTAACATTTCTAAATTATGTGTATTAAATGCACCTACGGTAAAATTAAGCTTTTGTGCTAATGAAGTGACAGCTTTTAAATTGGTATACATAATAATTTTCCTTTAATCTCGTAGAATCGTAACTTGTTTGGCGATATTACGCATGGAATCCATTTTATTCAGCCAAAAATCGATATCAGCCATTGACCCATGTGTTGCAGCCTCGGCGCGTTTTAGGTTATATAAACTCATTAAAATTTTATAACCCTCTCCAATTGATTTTTTATGTTGTAAACTGATTTCTAAATACTCAATCGCTAAATCAATACGTTCTAATTGGTAATACAACATTCCTGTTTTTTCGTATAAAACAGCCAAAAGTTTTGCATCGTCACTGTTCGCAATTTGTTGTTGCAATTGCTGAATCGATTGCTCAATTTGAACGATTTGTTCTGATGTTAAACTGGCTTTTATTTCGGTCTTGGGTTCTTCGACTTTTGGTTTGTTTTTTCTGAAGAAGCTAAACATAGCAATTATCCTTGTTAAAAGTGTTTCAAAATTGGACCTAACACCCACGCATAAAGTAATGCGACTGTAACGGTATCCACATCCGTTGCTGTAGCATTAACAAAGCCCATTTGCGTAAAAATAGTAACCAGCAGTGCAGGCAATAAGGTAATAAAAAAGCCATGTGCTATCCCGCCAATTAAAGCACCACGACGCCCACCAATCGCATTACCAAATATGCCTGCGGTTCCCCCTGCAAAAAAGTTAGTTAACATGCCAGGTAAGATCATCGCTAAACCAAAGAACGGCAGTGTTAACATCGCAATCACTGTACCAATTGAAGTAGTAATAAAACCTAAAATTACTGCATTTGGGCTATATGGAAAGAACACCGGACAATCAAGCGCTGGAATGGCATTTGGTACCACTTTCATGGCAATTCCCCTAAACGCTGGCACGATTTCACCCAGCAATAAGCGCACGCCTGCTAACAATACATAGATCCCTACCACAAAAATAATTGATTGTGTAAAGGCATAAATCACATAGTTTTGTGAGCCTGATAAAGTTGAGGCATATTGTTCACCCGCAAACAGTACAGTAATGACATAAAGTGGTACCATAACCACCATTACAGATAGATAAGTATCTTGTAAAAATTCGAATGACTTGGGCAATTTCATATCTTCAATTGAGCGTTTGTTCTCACCTTTTTCACCCACTACATAAGCAACACCCGCTTCAAATAGATAACCGATTGTACAAAAATGACCAAGAGCAATATCATTTGATCCTGTCACTTTATAGATAATTGGCTGCGCAATGGCTGGCATCATTACTGCAAAAATAGCACCAATTAAACCTCCCACTAAAATTAAAGCTATTCCAGAAAGGCCTGCTACACTACCAAATACGGTCGTCATGGTCGCCATCCACAAAATCGCCTGTCCAGTTAAAAAGATATACTTCCAACGAGTCAAACGAGCAATAAGAATATTGAAAATAAAGATCATCAAAAAGGTCAGTGCAATATCGCGACCTAAACCTAGTTGATTCATGGCTTGTCCATTTATGGCTTCAATGGATGGAATAATTCCCTGCATATCAAAACCGGCGGTAAAGATTTGACCAAAATAAGTCAAACTACCAACAATAATGCTTGAACCTGCATTTAACACCTGAAAGCCTAATAAGGTTTTTAGTGTTCCTGAAATAATTTGTCCGACTGATTTTTTTTGTAAAATAAGCCCAAGCATGGCGATTAAACTAATGGTTATTGAAGCCTGCGTTAAAATATTGTCGATAATAAAGTTAATCACATTCATAATATTCTCCTGTTATCGCGACTAAATCAGTCCTTTTTGCTGTAAAACGGGGCAAAGCTTTTCCTCAATTTCAACTTTGGAAACAATATTTCTAAGAAACACGATGGTGGTTTTATCGTTGATATTGAATTTGGCAAACTGTGGGCGAAAGTTTTCAGCCGTGATAATGATATCGGCATTCATCGCCGCAGCGGATGAAATATCAGTATGATCTAAATTAGCTTCAATACCTTTAGCTTTTAGCACGTCTTCGGTAGCCATTTGTGCAGCAAAACTACTGCCTAATCCTGCGCCACAAACAAATAAAATAGTTAAATTACTCATTTTCAATCCTCCTACGACTGAGTTGTTTAAGCCGATTTTGTTTCATTAAATAAAATTGTTTTAAATTCCTGTACCGATTGGCACGTGGTGAGTTGCGTAAGTTTTTGTTCATCATTAATCAACTCAATTAAGCTACGCATAATATTGAGATGAGAAAAAGAATCGATGGCTGCCAAACAAAATATAATTTTTACTGGCCCCATATCTGAGTTACCAAAATCCACAGGTTCACGCATCGTTACCACACTCACCCCTAATTGATTCACGCCATCTTCTGGTCGAGCATGTGCTAATGCTAAATCCTTTCCTATCACAATATACGGACCATATTGTTCAACCGAGCTAATCATGGCTTGGATATAGGATGGTAAGATGAAACTTTTTTTTAGTAGTGGTTCAGCAGCAGTAGTGATAGCTTGTCGCCAATCACGGCAATCTTGCTGTAATATGATGTCATCATCAGTCAAAATATCTTTCAACATAGGCTGAATTTTCCTTTTATTGATTTTAAGATTATTAATCGCTAAACACTTCTCAAGCCGGTTATAGATTGGTGCAGACACAACGCCACCACTTTCTTGAATTAAATTGACAAGAGAGTAAAAAAGATCAGTGGCATCATCTAAATGGTTGACAATTCGTTGGTTAGATCGATGTTTAGCTAGAAAATCGGTGATAATGGGATGATTTTTTTCTTTCAAAATGGGTTCTAACACCAATACGGGATGAGCCGAATGCTGTAACGGAAATGTAGAAAAAATTAAGTCATAATCAAGCTGATCTAATAGATCAAAATTATTTCGACCTAGAATGGCCAAAATATCAATATTAAAAAACTCTTTGAGTGTTTCAGCTAATAAATTAGAAGTCGCAATGCCATGATCACAAACAACCACTGCTTTAAAAAAATAGCTACGATCTTGGTTAATTGCACTAGCAAAAGCAGAAAAATGAATTGTTAAAAAGGCGATTTCATCGTCAGAAACTTTATGACTTAAATTTGCTTCAGGGCTTTGTATAAAGCGTTTAATTACGGTGTAAATTTCATCGTAATTTTGTTTAATATTATCAAGTAACGGATTAATAATGTGGATATTATTACTTACTCTGGCAATCAATCCTGCTAAGTGTTTACAAAGGTTTTCATAAAGTTGTTCTTGTTTGGTTGAAAATGGAATTTGTGTTTTTTCTTCAACATAATTCACCAATTTAATTGCCAATAACTGTGCATTTAACCACTCGACATAGTTATTAATATCTTTAGTGTTGAATGCTTCAAGCATGTAGATAATATATTGTTGTTCTTGTCGATTGGTTTGCAACTTTTCATGTTGGCAAACTAAATGAATAAATTTTGTGATTTGCCCCGATTCATGGTGTTTAAAATCGGCTCTAACCATAGTTAAATGATGTTGATGTTGATTGCGAATGACCCAAATGGCAGTAAAAATTACAATTTGTTGAACATAAATTTCATCATGAATTTGACTGATGGTTTTATGGGCAAGTTTTAATAGGTTTATAATCAGATTTTGAGGTACATACTTAAAGAGTAATTGCTGTATTAAACTCAGTTCATGTAATGGTTTATTCAATTCTAGATTACCATAGAATTGGTTAATTGCTTCATACATCATTAAACGAATAGAGCGCTCTAATCCTATGAGCTGCATTCCTTGTTTAGGCAAGCTGGTTAATTCAATATCGTATTTTTTTAATCGTGTTTTAAGTTTACGAATATCTTCATCTAATACACTTTTCGAAACAAAATAGATATTTTCTTTATGACATAAAATAGTTGGGCAGCTAGAAAAAGCAATGGATAACAACAAATCAAATTGGCGTTCATCCTTACTTAAAATGGGTGAAATAGATACCCCTAATAACGCATTATGGACTTGCTGTTTTTGTTCTTGTGTGGCATCAATGATAAAGCCTTTATTACGTACCGTTGAAATTTCGGGTAAACATCTTTTTTGTAAAAAAGCATTAATTTCATTAATTTCATTGCGTAGCGTTCGGGCACTAATTTGGAAATCTTCCGATAGCATTTCGACAGTTAAAGGATAGTCGATGGAAATAAATTTCTTAAATAATTCAATGGTTCTTGTTCGCATAAACTTATTCACCTATTTACTTCTTAAATGCAGTATAAGTGAGATAAATTTGCTTACCTAGTTGGTATTTTTGCAAATATAAATTGCAAAATTTACAGATTGGAAATAATCAAAGAAAGGAAATTAAGAAAAGATAAAAAATGAATCCTGCTTTAAGGATTCATTTAATTATTTTTTAGAAAATAACATTAACCATGTTTTTCTCGTTTTTCAATTGCGGTTATCAATGGGCGATGACATTTATAGATCATATCTGACGGAATCATGATCAGTTCAGCAATAGGTACTGTCCAATCAGGAATTTCTGTGTTGTCAGGATTTTTTTCATCAATGGGGACATCCACTGCAAAACGTTCAGTATTAGCAAATAATTGCTGTTTCTTCGCAATATCTTTATCGTCTGCATCACTAAGCATACGACAATTATCCAACACGGTTTGGGCAAAAACTTCTGGCCAGTTTTCGGGTACATTTTTTAACGTAACGAGTTCAGAAAGGTACCGAAGCATGTCACGAAATAACAACAAATAGACCATTTGTAAATTGCGACCTGATAAATTAGCCAGTTGTTCATCGTTCAATTTATCATTTATAACACTCGGTCCCCATTTAAAAAACAGGGTATCCTTATATTGGTTGATGATCGGTTTGATGGCTTTGTATTGCGTTTTTACCACATTATCAATTTCTCGTGAAATTTGCATAGTCGGATAACCAACATTATTACGACCATGAAGATCTCGCCCTGAAAGTGCTGGCATTTCTTTTTTGGTTGGTAATAGTTTTTTAAGCAATCCTAGCATATTACCCGCCCTTACTATTTACTCTTTTGGCGTACAATTTCAAATAAACAAACACCTGTTGCAACTGATACATTAAGCGAAGAGACAATGCCTGACATTGGAATACTGACTAATTCGTCACAATGTTCTTTCGTTAAACGACGCATGCCCTCACCTTCTGCACCCATCACCAAAGCCAGTGACGTCGGGGTCGATGATTTATAAAATTCAGTTTGATAAAGCGTTCTATCGGCTTCACCAGCAGTACCGACAATCCAAACTTGGTATTCATCTTGTAGCATTCGCATGGTACGGGCTAAATTAGTTACTCGCACAACAGGAACACTTTCTGCCGCACCGCACGCTACTTTTTGTGCGGTAGAATTAAGTGGTGCTGAGCGATCTTTTGGCACGATAATAAAACTTACACCAGCTGCATCAGCTGTACGAATACATGCCCCTAAATTATGAGGATCAGTCACACCATCTAAAATTAAGATGACAGGATTAGGTTGCTGTTCCATCAGTAGTGGAATATCGTTTTCATGATAACCACGGCTTGGTTTAACCATAGCTAGAATACCTTGATGGACACCATTTTTGGTTTTTTCATCCAACCACTGACGATTAGCTACTTTAACAGGCAACCCCAGTTGTTCCAATTGATGAATAAGGGCAATTAGACGTTTATCTTCACGCCCTTTAATAATAAATACTTCAATAATTCTTTCTGGTGAGCGCGCTAATAATGCTTCAATAGCGTGCATACCATAAACTGTTTCACTCATCTATTTGCTACTCTTCGTTTTTATTCGTTGTTTTTTACTTGTCGATTTCGATTTACTGTTTTTCTTAGTGTTATTTTTTGATTTAGTTTTAGTTTTTACAATCGCTTTCGCTTTTGTTTTGGTCTTAGTTTTACTTTGGGTTTTGCTTTGGGTTTTATTTTCAGCTTTAGTGCTAGCATTAGTACTTCTTTTCTTGCTGGATGATTTTTTCGCTTTTCGTTTAATGGGTAAATCAGCACTTAAATCGATTTTATCCTGTTTAGATCTATCTTTGGCTGTTTTGCCTTGACGTTTCGGCTTATTATTACTTCCCACTAACGAAAAATCAATTTTACGTTCTTCTGGATTCACATTATCGACTTTAACTTGTACTTTATCGCCCAAACGATATACGAAACGAGTATTTTCGCCGATAAGACGGTTGCGTGAGCCATCAAAATTATAATAATCATTTTCAAGTGAAGAGACATGAACTAAACCGTCAATAAACAAATCATCTAAACGAACAAAGAATCCAAAATTAACGACACTTGAAATAGTTCCATTAAAGACTTCACCAACATGATCTTGCATGTAATCACATTTAAGCCAATCCACAACATCGCGAACAGCTTCATCAGCTCGACGTTCTGTCATTGAGCAGTGTTCACCAAAGTAAAGCATTTCACTGGTACTATAACGATAACCACCCGTTTTGCTTGTTTTGTGATTTTGATCAGCTAAAATCCATTTAATGGCTCGATGTAAGAGTAAATCTGGATAACGACGAATAGGCGAAGTAAAGTGTGCGTACTCTTCAAGTGCTAAGCCAAAATGTCCACGATTTTCTGGATCATAAATAGCTTGTTTCATTGATCTTAAAATAACAGTTTGTAGCATATCATGATCTGGTCGCTCTTCAACAGCAACCATTAACTCAGCAATATCTTTTGGTTTAGGATTTGAACCACCTCCAAGTGATAACCCAAGTTCACTTAAGATACTGCGCAGATTATTCATACGCTCTTCATCAGGTTTATCATGTACACGGAATAAAGATGGTACATCAGCTTTAATCACGAATTTTGCAGCAGCTACATTCGCTAAGATCATACATTCTTCAATGATTTTATGAGCAACATTACGCTGGGTCAATTCGATACTTTCAATACGTTTATCGGCATTAAAAATAAATTTTGGTTCTTCGGACTCAAAACCTATCGCACCACGTGCAATACGAGCTTTATCAAGTACATTATAAAGACCTTGCAAGTTTTCAAGATGTGGGATTAAATCACGATAATGCTCACGTAATTCTTTATCACCATCTAAAATCTTAGCAACTTTGGTATAAGTCAATCTTGCATGCGAATTCATCACAGCTTCGTAAAATTCATAACCTGTTAGACGACCTTTATTTGATACAGTCATTTCACACACTAAACATAAGCGATCAACTTGCGGGTTTAACGAACAAAGCCCGTTAGATAACACTTCTGGTAACATAGGGATCACGCGAGATGGGAAATAGACTGATGTACCGCGTAAGCAGGCTTCTTTATCTAATGCTTTACCTGGACGAACGTAGTAACTTACATCTGCAATTGCGACCCATAAGCGATAACCTCCTCCACGATTTTTTTGGCAATAGACAGCATCATCAAAATCTCGAGCATCTTCGCCATCAATTGTAACCAAAGGTAATTCACGCAAATCCTTGCGTCCTTTTTTGGCATTTTCTGGAACTTGTTCGGTAAATTTGCTGGTCTCTTTTATAACAGCTTTCGGTAATTCATAAGGGATCTCGTGATTACGAAGCGCAATATCAATGGCAAGATTGGTTCCCATAATTTCACCAAGCACTTCTTTAATTATCCCTACCGCTTTTTGATGACGCTCTGGTCGTTGCTGTAATTCAACTACCACAACAGAGCCCATACGTACCGTACGATCAGGTTTGCCCACAATCAAAATATCAAAATTTAAACGACTGTCATCCGGCACTACAAAGCCGACACCTTGTTCGATAAAATATCGTCCAACAATAAAATTACTACGAGGCTCTAAAATTCGCACGACCCGTGCTTCGACTTTACCACGATATTGGGTTCCCAATGGTTGAGCTAAAATCACATCGCCTTGTAACACTTTTTTCATCTGTTCAGGTGATAAAAAATAATCCTCTGGATTACCTTCTACTCGCAAAAAACCAAAGCCATCACGGTGTGCAATTACACTTCCTTTAACCATATCAAATTTTTCAGGTAAGGCATAACATTTACGGCGAGTAAACACGACTTGTCCATCACGTTCCATCGCACGTAAACGACGATGCAAAGCCACTTTTTGCTCATCACTTTTAATCGCAACAGCTTGGGCAATTTTCTCTAAATTGGCAGGTTTTGCTTCTTTTTTAAGGTAATCTAAAATAAGTTCACGACTGGCAATTGGGGAATCATACTTTTCTGATTCTCTATCAAAAAAAGGATCTTTTATCATAAGTAACATCCTGTGATCTAATATTAATGCTAGCATAACACAGAGTGATATAACTTAAAATGAACATTCAATTTATCAAGAACAATCAGAGGATTCTTAATTCATTTTTAATTTTTATTAATAAATTATTAATATTGATAAACCCAAAAAGACAGATATCAAGCTTTATTACATTATACATTAACAGCAATTTACTATTCAGACGATAATTTAGGTCATAAAAAATTAAATGGTAAAAATGATTGGGCTAAAAAATTATCGAATGTATCTTCATAAAATAAAGCATGAGTTAGTTTCAATTAAATGTTATTTTCACTAAACTATTTTTATGTTAGCTATAATAATAACGATCCACATATTATATATAAATAGTCATTTTATTTACTAAAATAATATAAGCTATTTCAGTCTAGTGATAACTCTATTAACTCTTATAAAATCATTATTACCTATTTGCTTACTCTTTATTTTATTGCATCCAATTAATACCCAATTAATTGATATGTTTTCTTTTAGAATTTGAATTACATTAATTTCTGAATTTAAAAAATTTATTAACGAAATAGTTTTTGTTTTTTTAACCTTTCCAACACATACAGTTATATTAATTAAACAATTTTTTATATTCAATTTTCATCTGTATTATTGTGTTATCTTATTGATTTACAACATACTATGCATCAATATGATATTGATATAAAATTTAGTTATAACTTAGATAATAATTTCGAACATAAGGAAATACTGAAAAACATGAAAAAAACGATTGTTTTTATTTTAGAAAAAATTCTTTGGGCTTGTATAATATTACCAGGTTTGTTCGTTGCAGGCCTTGTAGACTATTCAGTAGAAAGTTGGCATGGCATATTTACTTCTAAGAACGTAAAATTGGCATCTTCTTCCTTTATGTTATCAATTATTACTGTATTTATAATATTTATTTGGGATAAACAATGTGAAAATTGGTTAAAATACTTATTTATCGCTATCTTTGTATGTATTATAGCGTCGTATTTACCTATTTTTTCACCTTCCGTCGCCTATTTTATTCGAGCCTATGGTATTTATAATATCGTTGTTATAGGAACGGTTTTAGCGCTTTTTGTGTTTTTTAGTCCTTGAGAAGTTTCCCATTACTTTAAAAGTTTAGACTTTTGATTAACGTTTTTGTTAATGAAAAGGCGTCCTAGGACGCCTTGAGTTATTAAATTTAGCTAATATTACTGTTTATAACTATGTTTTTCACGCTCAATGGCTCGATAACCTATATCATGGCGATAAAAACAGCCATGCCAACGAATATTATTAACTTGCTGATAAGCACGTTGTTGAGCCTCTAGGACTGTGTTACCTAAAGCGGTGACACAAAGAACGCGCCCACCTTTGGTAAACACTTGCCCTTTTTCAAAGCTAGTACCTGCATGGAATACTTTGCAATCTGAAGATGATTCGGTTGGTAATCCAATGATTTCATCTTGCGTATTATAGTCGCCAGGATAACCTCCTGCAGCCATTACAACACCTAATGCTGGTCTAGGATCCCATTTTGATTTTACGGTATCTAAGTTACCATCGACTGCCGCTAAACATAATTTGACTAAATCTGACTGCAAACGCATCATGATCGGTTGAGTTTCAGGATCACCAAAGCGACAGTTAAATTCAATAACTTTGGGATTACCCTCTTTATCAATCATTAAACCTGCATATAAAAAGCCAACATATACATTGCCCTCTTGTGCCATGCCATTGACTGTTGGGTAGATCACTTGATCCATGATTTTAGCAAAAACTTCATCGGTCACAACTGGTGCTGGCGAATACGCTCCCATTCCACCCGTATTAAGACCAGTATCACCATCGCCAACGCGTTTATGATCTTGACTGGTTGCCATTGGTTCAACATTTTTGCCATCCACCATAACAATAAAGCTGGCTTCTTCACCCTCTAAAAACTCTTCAATAACCACACGGTGTCCAGCATCACCAAAAGCATTGCCTGCCAACATATCGTTTACAGCAGCTTCGGCTTCTTCAAGTGTCATGGCAACAATAACACCTTTACCCGCAGCTAAACCATCAGCTTTAATCACAATTGGTGCGCCTTTCTCGCGAATATAGGCTAGTGCTGGCTCAAGTTCAGTAAAATTCTGATATTCGGCGGTTGGGATGTTATGCCGTGCTAAAAAATCTTTGGTAAAGGCTTTCGAACCTTCAAGTTGTGATGCCGATTTTGTTGGACCAAAGATTTTTAATCCAGCCTTTTGAAAGCTATCAACAACACCAATGACTAATGGAGCTTCAGGACCAACAATGGTAAGATCAATTTGCTCTTGCTGAGCAAAATTCAATAATCCGCTAACATCCGTCGCTTTAATGTTAATATTTTCCAGACCTGATTCAAGTGCAGTCCCTGCATTTCCTGGAGCGACAAAGACTTTTGATACTAATGGTGACTGTGCTATTTTCCAAGCTAACGCATGTTCGCGTCCACCATTCCCAATCACTAATACTTTCATAAAAGATCCTTTATATGCTTCTTCCTTAAGAAGATAACCAATGTAATTTTAATAAATATAAAACAAACTAGAAAAACGCATTAATGCCTAAAATGGCGCATGTTAGTAAAAATCATCGCAATATTATGTTCATTTGCAGCTTGAATGACTTCTTCATCACGAATTGATCCACCTGGTTGGATTACACAAGTTACCCCAGCCGCTGCAGCCGCATCAACACCATCACGAAATGGGAAAAATGCATCAGAAGCAACAACAGAACCGGCAACTTCTAAATTTTCGTCTTGCGCTTTAATACCAGCAATTTTAGCTGAGTACACACGACTCATTTGGCCAGCCCCAATACCGATGGTCATTTTATTTTTTGCATAAACAATCGCGTTCGATTTTACAAATTTAGCCACTTTCCAACAAAATAGAGCATCTGAAAGCTCTTGCTCAGTTGGTTGGCGCTTGGTAACAACAGTTAACTGCTCGGGTGTAATCATACCCAAATCACGCTCTTGCACTAATAAACCGCCATTAACTCGCTTAAAGTCTAAACTTGCTAACGATGACGTTGACCACTCACCACATTCAAGTACTCGTACATTCTTTTTAGCTTGAGTGATAGCTAATGCATCAGTACTAATTGACGGTGCAATAATCACTTCGACAAATTGTTTATCAATGATTGTTTGGGCTGTTTTTGCATCTAACTGTCGGTTAAAAGCAATAATTCCACCAAACGCGGAAGTTGGATCGGTTTTAAAAGCATTAAGATAGGCATTTAAAATGTTATCACTTACAGCAACACCACATGGGTTAGCATGTTTAACAATTACGCAAGCTGGTTCATCAAAGGATTTCACACATTCTAGCGCTGCATCTGTATCGGCAATATTATTATAGGATAATTCTTTACCTTGTAGCTGTTTAGCGGTAGCAATCGAAGCTTGCTCAAGATTTTCTTCAATATAAAAAGCGGCCTGTTGATGAGCATTCTCACCATATCGCATATCTTGTTTTTTAATGAATTGAAGATTTAAGGTTCGCGGAAACTCTCCTGCTGGTTTTTCGATTTCACCATAATATGGCGGAACAAGTTTGCCAAAATAGTTAGCAATCATGCCGTCATATTTAGCAGTATGTTCAAATGCTTTTATGGCTAAACTAAATCGATATTTGAAAGATAGGCAATTTTGCTGTTTATCCAGCATATCAATGATTGTGCTATAGTCTTGACAATCAACTACGATAGCAACATCTTTATTATTTTTTGCAGCGGATCGCACCATGGTGGGTCCACCGATATCAATGTTTTCTATCGCATCTTCTAAAGTACAATTGGCATTAGCAACCGTTTTAGCAAAAGGATATAAATTAACAACCACCATATCTATAGGATCGATCTGATGTTGCTGCATGACTTCGTCATCTATACCTCGACGTCCTAAAATGCCACCGTGTATTTTAGGATGTAGGGTTTTGACTCGTCCATCCATCATTTCAGGAAACCCCGTATAATTGGATACTTCGGTGACTAGAATATGGTTATCGATTAATAATTTGGCGGTACCACCAGTAGAAAGGAGTTCAATATTTCTTTCTGATAAGGCTTTGGCGAATTCAATAATTCCTGTTTTATCAGAAACACTAAGTAAAGCACGACGAATAGGACGAAACTGCTGCATGAAAAACTCCGAAATTTATATTCTAAATCCAAGTCTGTAAGTGGCTATTATATATAAAACGAGGAACGATGTTTAGTATTGACTTCTTAAAAAAAATCAAAACATTTGAATTATTTTATTTTGCAAGCGAATAATTAAATACACAACCTTTGTTAATTCCTGATAATTAGAGGTATCTTGATTTAAGATTTTTTACAACTATTGGGGTTGATATCATTTTTTTCATCCAAACACTACTTATGAATACTCAACTAAAATTAATCTACTTCCTTGATATTTTAATAGCTACAAAAAGTGACTTTCGATTATCTTAATATAGTTAAGTTTAGTAATTTTGATAACTATTAGAATTTAATTGCTTTTATGTTAGCTAAATTCAGCCTTATAAAAAATCTATAAGGACATTTACTTTAATACAATGCGAAAAAAGACAACGTTCCGCTCTCTGGTTACCGCATAAATAATTTTTGGTTTATTAAAATTTAATGCCTTATAGAAATGTAGCTACTTAGCTAAAATTTTTTAGCAATTCAGCTATTTTATTTATCATATAGATAAAGCGAATTGACACGTTGGATTTTTCGTTCATTTTGCTCTTGAGTACTATGACGATATTTTTGAGGGCTTAGTCCAATTCTTTTTTTGAAAATCCTCGAAAAATAAAGCTGATCATCAAATCCAATTGTTCGACTAATATCGGCAATATTCAGGTTAGTGGTTTGCAATAATAGTTTAGCACGATTTACGCGTTGCTCTTGTCGCCATTCACCAATCGACATACCAATCTGATCTTTAAAAATATGAGCAATTCGAGATGTCGACAAACAAACTTTTTGGGCAACAATGTCGAGCTTAAAGTTGTTTTCATCCAGTGTATCAATTAAATAGTTGCAAGCTTGCAGTACTCGTGTATCAATTTTAGGATGGTTAGTGCTTGATGTTTCTTGTGCACGACGTATTAAAAATTGCTCTAACATGCTCATTGCTAAATTTTCAGAATAAATTGTACTTGATTGCCCTACCTCGACGATTTTAATGAATAATTTTTCGAACTCATCTTTGACTTGCGTATTAGGACGATAAAAGCCTGTCTTTTTTATTCGATTCTCCCAAGTTAATAAAAACTTCCATGTTGATTTTGGTCTGAAATAGATCCAAAAATGGAACCAATTATTTTCATCTTCTTTTCGCCCATATAAATGAGGTTCTTTTGGTGGAAAAAGTACAAAATCTCCCGGATAACAGTTAAATGATTCATCGTTACGATAAATCGTTCCTTGCCCTGCATAAGTAAGATTAATAATGTAGCCATTTAGTCCATTTGGGCGGTCAATAAAGAAATCAAATTTTCCTTCTTTTTCAATCGGTGTTAGTCCAGAAACCAGATGGACATTAAATGAATAACCCGGTAATAAAGGGTCATTTTGTTGTTGATTTGTCATATGTCATCTCCTACTTTTCGAGATTTTTTTATTTTCACATAAAAAATTTTTTTGAGTAGTGACAATTGTGAGATCTTCATCACAAAACAAATTAGGTGTGCAAAATCGTCTATATTTATAGCAATAACACACCTACTTGTTCTATCCGAAATTAATTATTCTCCTAAAAACTCCATTTGATTTTTCTTAGAGGTGTTAGCGGATGAATAAAAAAATAACCATTGGATTAGATTTTGGTAGCGATTCTGTCAGAGCATTAGCTGTCGATTGCCAGAATGGAAAAGAATTAGCTACAGAAGTCGTTTATTACCCACGTTGGGCTAAAGGTCAGTTTTGTGATCCTAAAAAAAATCAATTTAGACATCATCCTCTTGATTATATTGAGTCAATGACTCAATCAATACAATCGGTTGTAAAACAACTTAAATCAGATGCACAAAATGTGGTTGCAATTGGTGTAGATTCAACTGGCTCTACGCCTGCCCCAATTGATGAAAATGGGGATGTTTTAGCTTTAAAACCAGAGTTTATGGATAATCCTAACGCGATGTTTATTTTATGGAAAGATCATACTTCAGTAAATGAAGCGGAAGAGATTAATAGCCTTTGCAAAAATGAACCTTATGCAAAATATTTAGAATATTGCGGTGGAGTATATTCTTCGGAATGGTTCTGGGCAAAAATTTTGCATATTTTTCGTCAAGATAGTGCCGTAAAAAATGCCTCTGCATCTTGGATTGAACTTTGTGATTGGGTCCCTGCTTTATTATCAGGAACGACCGCACCGAATGAGATAAAGCGTGGTAGGTGTGCTGCTGGTCATAAGTGTTTTTGGAGCGAAGAATGGAATGGCCTTCCTCCCTATGAATTTTTTGAAAAAATCGATCCACTTTTAGTTACTGCTTTACCTTATCCTTTATTTGAGAAAACTTATACTGCTGACAATAAAGTTGGAATTCTTACCCAAGAATGGGCTGAAAAATTAGGGTTACCACCAACAGTCGTTATTGCGGGTGGTGCATTCGATTGTCATATGGGTGCCGTTGGTGCGGGTGCAAAACCTTATACGTTAGTAAAAGTAATTGGTACTTCTACCTGCGATATTTTATTAGCTGAGCAAACTGTTATTGCTAATCGTTCAATTAAGGGTATTTGTGGCCAAGTTGATGGTAGTGTAATGCCCAATTTTATTGGTCTTGAAGCTGGTCAATCCGCTTTTGGCGATATATATGCATGGTTTCAAAAACTCGTGTGTTGGCCATTAGAAAAATTAATTTCAACTTCCCCAGAATTACAATCGACTGTACAAACTTTAAAACATAATCTTCTAAGCGATATTGCACAAGCTTGGGACGAAAATCCAAATTTAGATACTATCCCAATCACTCTTGATTGGTTCAATGGTCGAAGAACCCCTTACGCTAATCAACGAATTAAAGGTGTTATTACTAATTTAACTATTTCAACTGATGCAGCCACCTTATTTGGTAGTTTGATTTTATCAACTGCTTTCGGTGCAAGAGCCATTATGGAATGTTTTATTAATCAACATGTGCCAGTTAATGACATTGTAGCATTAGGGGGAATAGCTAAAAAGTCACCCATCATTATGCAAACTTGTGCTGATGTAATGAATAGACCACTAACTGTGGTGAGTTCAGAACAATGTTGTGCATTAGGCGCTGCAATATTTGCCGCCGTATCAGCCAATGTTTATACAGATATCCCAAGTGCTCAAAATAGGATGTCCAGTCAGCTCGAAACCACATTTACCCCTAATGAGAATAGGGTAGAAAAATATCAGGAATTATATGAAAAGTATTTAGTTTGGTCTGCATCGAGTGAACCTAACTATAACGCTTAGTTTTACCAACAATGTGAATAAATTCTAAAGGAGTCCATTATGTTTGTTTATGAAGAAGCTGAAATTTGGTTTGTTGCTGGTAGTCAACACCTTTATGGACCAGAAGCACTTGAACAAATAAAAAAGAATATCCAACAGGTAACGGATTATTTTAATAAAGAAGCAAATTTACCAGTAAAGATTATTCTTAAACCACTTGCGACAAAACCTGACGATATATACAACCTTTGTCAGGACGTAAACTATTCTTCAAAATGTGTTGGATTAATAACGTGGTTACATACGTTTTCACCCGCTAAAATGTGGATTAATGGATTAAATCATTTACAAAAACCTCTTTTACAGCTTCATACTCAATTTAATGAAGTCGTTCCTTGGGATTCAATGGATATGGATTTTATGAATCTCAATCAAACTGCGCACGGTGGACGCGAATTTGGTTTTATTGGTTCTCGCATGCGCCAACCTCATTCTCTGGTAACGGGTTATTGGAAAGATAAAGATGTGCATGATCAAATTGCACGATGGATGAGAGTTTGCGTTGCAATTAATGCAGAAAAAACCATGAAAATTGTTAGATTTGGCGACAATATGCGGGAAGTTGCGGTAACAGAAGGTAATAAAGTTTCTGCACAAATTAAATTTGGTTATTCGGTCAATACCCATGCAGTTGGCGATTTAGTGTCAGTCATTAATTCAATTAATGACAGCCAAATCAATCAATTAATTGATGAATACGAAACACTTTATCAACTTACTCCTGTTGCACAAATTAATGGTGAAAAAAGACAAAATCTAATTGATGCAGCGAGAATTGAATTAGGAATTGAGCAATTCTTAAAACAAGGCAACTATTCTGGATTTACTACAACGTTTGAAGACTTATATGGTATGAAGCAATTACCCGGACTTGCCGTTCAGCGATTAATGGCTAAAGGTTATGGCTTTGCTGGTGAAGGGGATTGGAAAACCGCAGCCTTACTTAGCACTATGAAATTAATGGCTAAAGGTCTTACTGGTGGTACTGCATTTATGGAAGATTATACCTATGATTTTACTAAAGGTAATGAATTAGTTGTCGGTTCACATATGTTAGAAGTTTGCCCATCAATTATAGATGATGGTGTAAAACCTTTGTTAGATATCCAACATTTAGGTATTGGCAATAAAGCTGATCCTGCACGGCTTATTTTTCCATCAAAGCCAGGTTTAGCCATAAATGCAAGTTTGATCGATATCGGTAATCGTTTCAGATTAGTCGCCAATGAGATCGAAACAATTAAACAGCCTTATACACTACCCAATTTACCTGTAGCTTGTGCAGTTTGGAAACCAAAACCATCACTTAATGTATCTGCTGAAGCATGGATTTTAGCGGGTGCTGCACATCATTCAGTTTATACCCAAGCACTTTCAATGGACTACTTTAGACTTTATGCACAACTGCACAATATTGAATTATTAGTTATTGATGGTGACACGCGAATTAATGATTTTAGAAATGAATTACGTTGGAATGAGATTGCGTATTGTAATCCTTATGCTTGATAACTTCATTTTAATTTAATAATTGGAAATATTTTTTTCCAATTATTTCCAAAATTACAGAATAAAAGGGTAAAAAACATGAGTATAAATACGCTTTTAGCGACGAATGAAATAGCAAAAGATTCTGCCAAAAAGATGACTTTCTTAATTGGCTTTTCTGCTGCAATGGCGGGATTATTGTTTGGTTTGGATATTGGTGTTATTGCAGGAGCTTTACCATTCATCACAATTCAATTTGAATTAACGACTCAACTACAAGAATGGGTAGTAAGTTCTATGATGTTGGGTGCCGCTTTAGGAGCATTGTCTAATGGGTGGTTATCTTTTTATTTAGGAAGAAAGTATAGTTTATTAGCGGGAGCCTTGTTTTTTATTGTAAGTTGCTTTGGATCTGCTTTAGCGCCTAATGTAGAAGTCCTGCTAGTTTGGCGAGTTATTTTAGGTTTTGCCGTTGGCATCGCATCATACACCGCACCACTTTATCTTTCTGAAATGGCTCCAGAAAATATTCGAGGAAAAATGATTGCCGCTTATCAGCTTCTGGTTACAGTTGGTATTTTGGTAGCTTTTTTATCTGATACTTATTTTAGTTACACGGGTAATTGGCGAATGATGCTGGGTATTATTTCTGTACCAGCAATTATTTTATTTATTGTTGTTATTTTTCTGCCTAATAGTCCTAGATGGTTGGCATCAAAAGGACGATTAAATGAAACTGAGCAGGTTTTAAAGTCTATCCGTAGCGACCCTGAAAAAATTAAGCAAGAGTTTAATGATATTAAAGACAGTTTAAAAGAAAAACAGGAAGGATGGACACTGTTTAAGGTAAACAAAAATGTTCGCCGAACAGTTTATCTTGGTATGGCTTTACAAGCGATGCAACAGTTTACCGGAATGAATATCATTATGTATTACGCACCTAAAATTTTTAGCCTTGCAGGCTTTGAAAGCACACAACAACAAATGATTGCAACAATAATTGTCGGGTTGACCTTTGTATTAGCAACATTTATTGCGATTTTTACGGTTGATAAACTGGGCCGAAAACCAATTCTAAAAGTTGGATTTGGTATTATGGCTTTAGGTACTTTGATATTAGGTATTTGTTTGCAACTTATTGAAAATGGTAATGCATCATCACTCACATCCTATGCAGCAGTGGGTATGGCGATTATGTGTATTGGTGGTTATGCAATGAGTGCGGCACCTGTTGTGTGGATTTTATGTTCTGAAATACAACCCCTTAAAAGTCGTGATTTTGGTGTAACTTGTTCTACAGCCACAAACTGGATCTCAAATATGATTATTGGCGCAACGTTCCTTACATTATTAAATAATATTGGTGTCGCACAAACATTTTGGTTATATACCGGCATGAATGTTTTATTCATTTTCATTGTTATTTTCTTCGTGCCTGAGACAAAAAATATTTCCCTTGAGCGTATCGAAAAAAATCTGATGTTAGGTAAGAAATTGTGTCATATCGGTGATGAACAATAATTAATCCATTAAGGACAATGCTGATTGGTATTGTCCTATATGAACAATCGTTTTTTCTATTCATTATTAAACAGGATGCTTGGTATGTTTACTCAATTAAAAGAACGCGTTTTAGCCGCAAATTTATTATTACCTTATTATCAACTTGTAACCTTTACATGGGGAAATGTATCAGAAATTGATAGAAATAATGGTGTCATTGCCATTAAGCCATCTGGCGTTCCTTATGATGAACTGACAACAGAAGACATTGTCATAATTGATCTTGATGGAAATAAAATTGAAGGTAAACTAAATCCTTCAAGCGATACCCAAACGCATATTGAACTTTATAAAACATTTGAACAAATTGGCGGAGTTATTCACACTCATTCCCGTAATGCAACAATTTGGTCACAAGCTGGTTTAGATATTCCTGCTTTAGGAACTACTCATGCAGATTATTTTTATGGTGATATTCCTTGTACTCGCTTATTAACACCAACTGAAATAACTAATAATTATGAACTCAATACGGGGAAAGTCATAATTGAGGAGTTTAATAAACGCAATATTGATGTTATGGCAATACCTAGTGTGCTTGTGTCTGGGCATGGTCCTTTTGGATGGGGAAAAAATGCTGATGACGCCGTACATAATGCGGTTGTTTTAGAAGAAATTGCTGCTATGGCATTAGCAACTCGCAATTTGAATATCGGTATTAAAATCCAACAAGAATTATTGGATAAACACTATTATCGTAAGCATGGTAAAAATGCCTATTATGGGCAATCATAAAACTATTAAAAATTAGGTTTAGTAAAAGTTATACTATTTAAAAATATCAGCCATCCGCCAAACATCTTTGTTTGGCATTCTTACCTTAAACAGTCGTTAAGATTAAGTGTTAAAATATCCAGTATAATTTTATCAATATAGTCCTCATTAAATTCAGTTTCATTTGGATCATCACTTATAATTACAATGAACTCATCAAATAACGTAATCAAACTTACCTTATTGTTTATGTTAGCAAACTAAAAACGTTATACTTTCACGTGGTATAAAATTTTTAGATTAGTCTATAATCCATTTAATTTATAACTTTTTGGAGCCTTTATAAAAGTAAAACTTATTTATTTGAGAATATCCTTAAATTACTTAAGACATTAGGATTAACTAACTAAATAATATTAGAGTTAATTTAAAAGAGATAAATTCACTGACAATTTTGAAAATACCATATCATAAAATAACGATTACTAAATTTAGTTAGTAAAATATTGAAATATTCCTTTTTATTTTAGGTTCAATCGTTAGCGTTAATTGAATTTATAAATAATTTATTCTCTAAACTAATTATTTACCCATATTAAATATTAAACCCAAATAATTATTTAAATATTTGGGTTTAAGAATTTGATATCAATTATTAAAGTATATAAATATTAGATTTCCTCACTTCTAAATTTACCATTAGATAAATCCCGTTCAACTTCACTATAGATTGATTCAAGTTTATAAAAACACAAAATAGCGATATTAATTAACGCGAGAATAAAAGGAAAGTATATAAATAAAAACTCAATCACAGATAGAACTTCATTTGTTTGCTGTACATCACCGCCACTGATGAATCCGAAAGCGCCGAGTATCCAACCAATACTAGCGGTACCCATCCCCATACCTAATGTCTGACCTAATGTTCCTGCACTAAATAAAATCCCTTGGATTCTTAATTTAGTGATCCATTCACCATAATCGATAGTATCTGCTAAAAAGGCAAACATAGTTGCACCAACTCCACAAAAACCAATACTTCGAACAACTGTAGATATAATAATATATAGCGCATTTTGTTTATCAATTAATGGAATTAAACAAGCAATGCAACAAACAATAAGCCCAAATAATGCAAGGTTTCTTTTACCAAAATGACGAAGAAGATATGGAATGATAAGTAAAGTCAATAAACTAGGAATATATTGAGCCATACTTATGTAAGACATATAGTAAACATCTTCTAAAATATATTTTGAATAGTAAACACTTACAGTTGAAAGTGCAGTTAAACTGGTAAAAGTTATAAACAAATAGAAAAATATCATAATCCAATATTTGTTTTTTAGCATAGCTTTTAACACTTGATCCAATTTTATATTGCTATCATTATCTTCTTTGATTGGCTTAATTCTTTCTCTAACATTTAATCCAGTAATAATTAAACAAATTGCAGTAAAGAACCCAAAGATAGCAAATAAAATTATCCAAGACACTTTAGTATTGCCAAAATATCCAACAATTGGGAGAGTAAAAACCCCAACAGTTAGAGATCCTAACGTAGAAAGTCCATTTCTAAATACACTTAACACACCTCTTTCATAAATACTTCTTGTAATAAGAGCAAGTAATGAGCCATAAGCAATATTGTTTGCAGTAAATAAAATATTAGCTAATAAATAAGTTATGCATACATACCATATTTTTACATTATCACTCGCTTCTGGAATTGTTGACATTAAAAATGCAGATAATCCAAAAGGAATAGCTGTAAATAGAACCCATGGCCTTGCCTTGCCATATTTAGTATTTGTTTTATCAATTTTTATACCAACAAAAACACATAAAATACCATCTATAACACGAGCAAAAAACATCAAAGAGCCGACTAGAATGGCAGAAACACCGACAACCTCAGTATAAAAATATGCCAAAAAGGTTACCATTAAAGTATAAGTTAAATTTGTACCATAATCGCCTAGACCAAAAGAAAATCTTTCCTTGAATTTAATTTTTTCTGAATCGATATCAGAATTATTTATAAAACTATTCATGATTAGTTCCCAACAAAATAATAGCTAAATCCCAATCTTTTAATACAAATTTGTCGTTATATTTTAAAATTGAACCGGTTAATAAATTAAGTCCGCTTTTTTCAGTAAAACAAACATTTATAGGGTTAGAAGAATAATTAAAGTAAAATCTAATTTTTTCTTTTTTATAATTGATACCATTTTTAATAATTAGTGGAAAGCTATCCTGGCATTTAAGATCTGCCAATTTTTCCTCATTAAAAATATATTCATAAATTTTTTGTAGTACAGAAGTACTTATATTGCAACCTATATAAGTGGCAGAACCGCGCCCATACCGATTACTAGTAACTGCTGCATATTTTCCCCAATATGGATGTTGATACTTGGCTAAAATTTTTGTATTAACATCTGGCTCAATCAGCTCCATCCAATCATTTATCTTGCAATCACAATTGGCCAGATCGATCTCGTCAGATATCAAACTTACATTATTAGGTTCAACGAATAGTTGATATGAAATCCCGCAAGCTTCTGAAATAATGCCAGGTTGAACAACAGTTCTCACCTTCATATTTTCATTTGCAAAACCAGATTTAAATGAATAAATTACATTTCCGCCATTTAGAACATAATTATTTAATTGCTCTAATTTAAGGTCACTAACACTATAAAGAAGTGGGATTATTAGAAGATCGTAATTAAATATAGAGTCATCATCAATTGAAAGAATATCTACCTCTATATTCATTTTATATAAGGTATCGTAATAAGCACGAAAAATATCGTTATATTGATGTAATGAATCCCTATTAAATTGATGACCATGCCAAGGATGCCAATCAATAGCTGTTAAACACTCATTACTTACAATAATTGCTACTCGGTTATATTTTTTTATTTCACGTAAATGCTTTGATAAAATCTTTAACTCATTACCTACAATAGAAGCTTCTTCATAGATTGGATTTGGCTGTAAATCATGACTTAAAATTCCTTTCCAATATGTTTCAAATGAGTTATGAATTGAATGCCAGTGCCAATAACCAATTAAGCTTGCACCACTAGCAATATGGCTATACGCTTGTAAACGTAACTGACCGGGATAAGGAGTCCAGTTTTTGAATGCTTGAGCTTGTGTTTCTAATACAAGGTAATTTTTTTTCTTGGTGCTACGAGCTACATCTCCTGAAAATGCAATTTCAATACCTGTTAACTGATCTTGACTAGGATGGTAAACATCAACACCAGTTATATCTAAAATTTCAGATGTATCAAAATGATTTACTTCAGATTGAATTCCATATGACCATGTTCTCCATTCAAAATCAAAATTATGAGTCAAAAATTGTTTTTCTGATTTATATTCATTAATAATATTAGCTTGCCATTGCAAAAATTTTTTTACTAATTTACGCTGAAATTTCTGAAACTCAGCACCTAAACTAGCATTTATTGTTCCAACTGTTGATGGAAAATCTTCCCATGCATCGATTCTATTGCTCCAATAATCTAAACCAAACTCATGATTTAATTTTAATAAATCACCTGCAAATTTTTCTTTCAAATACTTAACGAAATCTATTTGTATGTTATCTCCACAAACATCATAATATTTAGTTTCATTATCAATCTGGAATCCAATAACGGCAGGATGATTAGCTACGGCTTGCATTAGTTTTCTTATAAGACGTTCGGCATAAAATAGATAAGCTGGATGCGTAATATCCATTTTTTGACGATGACCATATTTATTACGACCATTTGGCGTTATAGCCATAACTTCTGGATATTTCTTTTCAAGCCAAGCTGGAATAGCATAAGTAGGAGTTCCAATAATTACATCAATGTTATTTTGATACATCTTATCAAGTACTATAAGAATAGAACTAAAATCAAAAACTCCTTCTTGTTTTTCAAAAGTACTCCAAGTACTTTCTGCGATACGCACATAGTTTATTCCTGCATCTAACATTAATTTAATGTCTTTATCTAATCTTTCTTCTGGTAAATATTCTCGATAATAAGCAACCCCATAATAAATTTTATCCATAGTTTATATCTCTCTTTTTTGTTAAATTAGCTATTATTTTTTATGATAATTAAGCATTCTATTTAAACATATGAATAATCATGCTATTAATATGGAATTATTTGCTTGCTAATATAAAATGAGGGATACATCACACTATTAAATCATAACCATTCCTTTTCATTTGTTTATTGCAATATTCAAAACAACTTATATTTAGGATTGATTATTTGCTATAAATTTGGATGTATTATTGATGCTTCATGAAGTTAGTTTATTAGTTGATTAATAAATTTTGATAATTTGGAGATTATTATATTTTTTAGGTTTTTTGAAGTTATTTATCCATTATATGGATTTGAATGGATTGAATTTTTTAATATTTAAAGATATTTCAATTCAGTTTTAAATAGATGAATTTATCAAAAATCAGGTATCTTATGATACCTGACTTTCAAATTTTAAGATTAAATGCAGTAATTAATCATCACTATAACCTAAGCTACGCAACGCGCGCTCATCATCGGCCCAACCCGCTTTAACTTTAACCCAAAGCTCTAAATGTACTTTGTTGTCAAAAAATGATTGCATATCTTTGCGGGCTTCTATACCAATTTTTTTGATTTTTTCACCTTTGTTGCCAATGACCATTTTCTTTTGACCATCTCTTTCAACTAATATTAAGCCGTTGATACGATACATTCCATTACGTTCATCAACTTTGAATTGCTCAATTTCGACAGTGACTGAGTATGGCAACTCATCACCTAAAAAACGCATTAACTTTTCACGAATAATTTCGGAAGCCATAAATCGTTGAGATCGATCGGTAATATAATCTTCAGGAAAATGATGTTCGCCTTCTGGCAAATGTTTTTTGACAATTTTCCTGATAATATCAACGCCATCACCTTTTTCAGCGCTAATTGGCACTACATCAAGAAAATTAACTTTTTGGCTAATTTCTTGAATATGCGGTAATAATTGAGTTTTGTCGATAACGTTGTCAATTTTATTAATTACCAACAATACTGGGCATTTGCAATCTTTAAGCTTGTTGGCAACCATTTCATCGTCATCATTCCAATGTGTACCTTCAACGACAAAGATTACTAATTCGACATCACCAATTGAGCTACTTGCAGCACGATTCATTAAACGATTAATCGCTCTTTTTTCTTCGATGTGTAAGCCGGGAGTATCAATATAAATAACCTGATCATTATCTTGAGTATCAATACCAACAATACGGTGACGTGTTGTTTGCGCTTTACGCGATGTTATAGAAACTTTTTGGCCTAGTAGTTGATTTAATAATGTTGATTTACCTACATTTGGTCGACCTACTATGGCGACAAATCCACAATGTTGTGTTGTTTTTGTCATTTTATACCTAATTGATTAAGTGCTTCTTGAGCAGCTGCTTGCTCGGCTTTGCGACGGCTTAGACCTCGCCCTAAATATTCACGGCTATCATTCTCAAGTTTGCATTGAATTAAGAATTCTTGCTCATGATTATCACCTGTTACTTCAAGAATTAAATAACATGGGCGCTCACAATGGATGCCTTGCAGATATTCTTGTAAGCGTGTTTTAGCATCTTTCTGTTTAATACCGGGTTGAATTTGATTCAATCGAGTTTGATACCACGTCAAAATTAAGCGTCGTACCGTTTCGATATTGCTATCTAAATAAATAGCACCAATAATAGCTTCTACGGCATCAGAAATAATCGAGTCACGACGAAACCCGCCACTTTTTAATTCGCCTTGACCAAGAATAAGGTAATCACCTAATTTAAATTCTTTACCCATTTCAGCCAGTGTTTGCCCACAAACAAGTGTTGCACGCATTTGACTCAAATCACCCTCATCTTGTTTGACAAAACGTTCATACAGTTCATTAGCAATCACAAAGCTTAAAATTGAATCACCTAAAAACTCTAAACGTTCATTATGCAATTTGTTAGCACTTCGATGAGTCAGTGCCAATTCTAATAAAGATAAATTATTAAATTGGTAACCAATTGATTGTTGTATTTGATTAAACTTTTTCATTATCATTGCAATTAATGTATACCACCAATACGGCTAAATCGGATGCCTGTAGGCCATTCATCTGGTTGTTTCTCAAAACTGATCCAAATTGCTGTTGCGCGACCAACAAAATTCTGTTCAGGTACAAAGCCAAAATAACGACTGTCACCACTATTATCTCGATTATCACCCATCATAAAATAGTGATCTTTAGGTACTATCCATGTAGCAATTGGTTGTCCATTTTGGCGATAAAAATAATTAGGATCCTCATGCGAACCTAGAGTGGTTAAAATTTCATGAGGTCTATCGCCTAACGTCTCTTGCTGTATATTCATATTAAGTAAGAAAACAGATTGAGAATTGACAATACCTTTATCTGCACATTGCTCTAATGTATAAAAATTCGGACTTGTTTTAAACTCTTGATGCACTTCTTTCCAATTGCTTGGTTGAGGTTGCGTATAATGTAAGTCTAATGGTTCAGATTTCTGCCCACCCACACAATTTGCATCATTAGTTTGACAAGCAGGATAAATCAGTACTTTCTTCTCTTTAACGAGATATACTATTTTATCGCCTGGCATTCCAACCACCCTTTTAATCAAATCCATTTGAGGATTATTTGGATGTTTAAATACAGCGACATCACCTCGTTTAGGGTGGCCTGTAGAAATTAATACTGTATTAGTAATAGGATCTCTTAATCCATAAGAATACTTTTGAACTGCAATAAAATCACCAATAAGTAAAGTTTGCATCATTGAACCTGATGGTATTTGAAACGGTTCAAATAAAAATGAACGAATCACAAATACAACAAATAAAACAGGGAAGAACGATGATATACTTTCAACCCAAGCTTTTGGTTTACCTACTTCTGCAAGTATTTTTCCATCTATTTCGCCATTATGTTGCTTGCGAATCTCTTCTACTTTTCGTTGTCTTGCTGGTTTCCACCTAAATTTTTCTAAAAACCAGAAGATTGCAGTAATCAATGTCGCTACTGTTAATATGATGGCAAACGTTCCAGCCATTTTTTACCTCTTTAACTGATTAATCTTTTCCCACATGTAAAATGGCTAAAAACGCTTCTTGTGGTAACTCAACATTACCAACTTGTTTCATACGTTTTTTACCTTCTTTTTGCTTCTGTAAAAGTTTCTTTTTACGGCTAACATCACCGCCATAGCATTTGGCTAAGACGTTTTTACGTAATTGTTTAACCGTTGAACGAGCAATAATATGATTACCAATAGCGGCTTGAATAGCGATATCAAATTGTTGACGAGGAATGAGGTCTTTCATTTTTTCCACTAATTCTCGTCCACGATAAGGTGCATTATCTCTGTGAGTAATTAAGGCTAATGCATCAACACGTTCACCATTAATTAATACATCTAATCGCACCATATCAGCAATTTGGAATCGTTTAAAACTATAATCCAATGAAGCGTAACCGCGAGAAGTAGATTTTAATTTATCAAAAAAGTCTAAAACTACTTCTGTCATTGGAATTTCGTAAGTCAATGCAACTTGATTACCGTGATAAACCATATTAGTTTGCACACCACGTTTCTCAACACATAACGTGATTACATTACCTAAATAGTTCTGTGGAACCAATATATTACATTCGGCAATTGGTTCTCGTAGTTCTTGAATATTGTTTACCGCTGGAAGTTTAGAAGGACTATCAACGTAAATAATTTCATTTGAAGTTGTTAAAACTTCATAAACTACTGTTGGCGCTGTGGTAATAAGATCAAGATTATATTCGCGCTCCAAACGCTCTTGTATGATCTCCATATGTAATAACCCAAGGAAACCACATCGAAAACCAAATCCTAAAGCGCCAGAATTTTCTGGTTCATAAAATAGTGATGCGTCATTTAAACTTAATTTGCCCAATGCATCACGGAAAGCTTCATAATCATCAGAACTTGTTGGAAATAAACCAGCATAAACTTGCGGTTTAACCTTTTTAAAACCAGGTAATGGTTTATCTGCTGGACTTTTAGCTAAAGTTAAAGTATCCCCTACTGGCGCACCTAAAATATCTTTAATGGCACAAACCACCCAGCCAACTTCACCACAATTTAAAGTATCTTTATCAACTTGTTTAGGCGTAAAAATACCAAGACGGTCAACATTATAAGTCATACCGGTGCTCATAACTTTAATTTTATCGCCTTTGTGTAATTCGCCATTTTTGATACGAATTAAAGATACGACCCCTAAATAGTTATCAAACCATGAGTCAATAATAAGTGCTTGTAGTGGTGCATTTGAATCCCCCTCTGGTGGTGGAATATCTTTTACTAATTGCTCCAATACATCCGCCACGCCTACCCCTGTTTTGGCAGAACAACGAACCGCATTACTTGCATCAATACCGACAATATCTTCAATTTCTTCAGCTACACGCTCAGGTTCTGCCGCAGGTAAATCAATTTTATTAAGTACGGGAACAACTTCTAAATTCATATCTAAAGCCGTATAGCAATTTGCAAGAGTTTGAGCTTCAACGCCTTGTCCTGCATCAACAACTAATAGTGCGCCTTCACATGCTGCAAGTGAGCGAGAAACTTCATAAGAAAAGTCTACATGTCCAGGTGTATCGATAAAATTAAGCTGATATGTTTGACCATCATTTGCATGGTAATCTAATGTAACACTTTGCGCTTTAATTGTAATACCACGTTCACGTTCAAGATCCATTGAATCAAGAACTTGCGCTTCCATTTCACGATCAGAAAGCCCTCCACAAATTTGGATAATGCGATCTGAAAGCGTTGATTTACCATGGTCAATATGAGCAATGATTGAAAAATTGCGGATATTTTTATTCATATCAATAAATTATATTTTATGTTTTAGTTATATACTGTTAATTACCCGGAATGTTATTACCAAAAATAACAGGTTAGATAATCACGAAAAATAGAAAAGGCACATTTTACACATTAATAACCGCGAAGCATAGTGTTATCGAAAGTTTTGCGATTATTTCTCAACAATATTTTGGGCAATACGCTCAATAGTAACTTTAGGTAGATTACCAATAATAACAATATTTTTATTATTAATATTTGTCGAAAAAATAGTCCGATCACCTTGCGTAATAAGCTGATTTAGCTGGCTTGATTGTTCCGAAGATACATTAACGGTAAATGAAAAAACACCATCAGAAAACAATTTAGTGGCAATATCAGAATTATAAAAATTAACATTATAGGCCGCAATTTCTTTAAATCCTCTAGGTAACCATGCTAAGCGCCAAACTTCTAATATGTCATTTTGTTTTTCAATTGATAATAAGATAGGATAATTGCGACTGTCTATATATTCTTTAATCTCTTTTGGATCGAATTTTTCGTCTAAATTAACCACTTTTTGTTGACTTATGATTTCACCATTTTGATCAAGCAAGTCAATTCGAAGAGGCAAAAAATTTTCATCATCAATCCAAATAATATAACTATAACGATCTTTGTCTTTAGCAATCATTTTTACTAATTGCGCACTACGATTAGCTGTTCTGGTTTTACCTAATAAAATAAAATCATAAACATCAACCAATTGGTTGAAATCATTATAAATCACATCGGGAAAAGCTTCAGTAATACGTGGACTAGTAATAGAAAAAGAGGCACTATCTGGTTGAAAATAACTCGTTACACCATTGTTCAAAATAATTTCTTTTGCGGGGCCTTCAAGATAAAGCAATTGAGCTTTGATATCATTTTGCTTTTCTGATCCTAAATGAGAATATTCATAAGTGGTAACGTATTGATCTTTATCTTGAGAAAGCAAATGAATTTGGTAAGTATTAGTTTTAACAGCTTTGTGCATACTATTCATCAATAGTAGCGCTTTATCGTTATTTTCCGGATAGACAGATAAAGTAAATAGCATCAAGAACAGAGTAACGATAAATTTTATACTCTGTTTGAGTTTAGATGTATTTAAATAAAATAAACAATTCATAAAATATTAATGAGCATTTAGTCTTTTTTGTAACTCATAATCCTGTACAAGCAATCTAATTTTATCATATTGTCTTTTTTCGAGTAATTGTTGGTCGTTATGTTGTTGGATACCACCAACAGGGGCAACATTGACTCCAACCGGTAAAGTATTCAGTGTTGGAGCGCCATTTATATTATTTGATTGCCCTTGCTGATATTGAACACCAGCAATAATTGCTAACGTAACACAAGCCGCCAATCCAACTTGACTGACTTTTGCCACTGCATCTTTTACTCGATCCCAAAATAGATTTTCAGCTTTTGGTATAGTGACTTCATGTGGGGTTGGCTGATCTGCCATTTCAAAATATAAGTTTTCATCAGCAATAGCCTGAGCAACTTGTTTTGAAATATCTAAAGTTAACGTACTACTGTGCAGCTCACCACGCATAGCGGATCTTACAACATGGTAGCGATGCCAACATGACTGTAAATCTTCATCTTTTGATACAGCATCAATGAAATAATCATCTTTAAGCTCACCATCCATAAGGGATGAAAGTTGCTGTTTCTGTTCTGTTTGCATAGTAGATACCTTAATTTTATAGCTACTTTAAATTAAATGATTTAATCAGTTATTAATGGTTTAATCTTTTCATCAATAATATCACGAGCTCTAAAAATACGTGATCTTACTGTACCAACAGGTGTACTCATAATTTCGGCAATTTCTTCATAACTTAAACCATCAATTTCGCGCAATGTAATGGCAGTTTTTAAATCATCGGGTAATGCTTCAATTGCTTCAAATACCACTTTTCCAACTTCTTTTGAAAGTGCTAAACTTTCTGGATTATCAATATCTCTTAAAGATTCTGCACCGTCATAACTTTCAGCTTCACTTGCATCAATGTCTGATGATGGAGGCCGACGTCCCTGAGAAATTAGATAATTTTTTGCTGTATTAACCGCTATTCTGTACAACCATGTATAAAATATACTTTCACCTTTAAATAGGCTTAAAGATCGGTAAGCCTTAATAAAAGTCTCTTGCACAACATCTGGAACTTCAGAAGCTGAAACGTAGCGAGAAACCAAATGAGCGAGTTTATTTTGATAACGAACAACAAGCAAATTGAACGCATTTTTATCCCCATTTAATACGCGATCAACTAATACTTGGTCTGTTATTTGCTCCCCCATTAAAGGCCAACCCTCACTATGTTAATAACTGCTTGTGGCCCAAAAATGTGCTTACTAACAGTTAGATTGTTAAATTCGTAAAAAGTTCCCATTTATTTTAATAGAAATATAAGTTTTTTTCATATCAAAATACCTTTAAAACATTTTTTACAACAAAGAATATTAATTTTATTGAACTTTTTATAAAATGACTTAACTTTACAGATCAGTTTTAATTCAATAAGTAGATCTCTCGTTCACCAGCATTATTATAAGTAATTTGATAAAATTGCGGTAGATTGAAATTGACAGAACTACTCGTAGTAAAAGTAAATCTATCATCAGATAAAACATAAAAATCATTAATTGCTTTGACCATATTTTCTCTATTGCCGTTACAATTTCGATATATTTCTATTTGATTATGTTCATTTAAAATATAGAGATCAAACCCAATGTCAGTATCTTCGAAAAAGAACTGAATTACACCTTGGTAGGCTACACTGTCTATTTCTTTAGGCAGTTCATTTGTTTCATCTAATATATTTAATGGTCTTCCTTGAGCCTTATTATTAGACACTGCACCGTAAAAATCAATGGTATTTTCAAATTGATGAAGTGAGACACCAAGTCGTTCAAAAAATAGATACCAAGATGCGCCATCAATTCTTAAAGGTTTAACTTGCGTTAAATTATTTATCGTAGAACTTAATCGCAGTTCAATGCAATCATCCATCAACTTTTTTATTTGTTGTCTAATTTGGCTATTTAAACATTGACTGTAACAAAATATTTCCATTGAATTTGGTAAATCAGCATCTTTATGCATTCGGTTAAGTAACGCTTTAATAGCTTCAAGAACACATAATTTACCATTAAAATGTAAAACACGAATTTCATTCCAAGAATTACGGTATAGTAAGTCTATTGATCCAACTAAGCTTAATTCATTTTCACCATAATTTAATACATTCGAATTAAATTCATCTTCTAAGTTTAAATTAGATGTAGGATCGTTTTCGAGATTTAAAATGATGGCTAAGTGACGTATCTCACAGGGTCCATAAAGTTGTTCTTCCGTTGCGGTTGGAACATTAATAGGAAAATATGCTTTTAGATCTTGAATGAATTTGGTTATTTTAGTCTTATCCCGATCTTCACCATTATGATAATAAAACTCTGTTGAGTCATAAATCATATTATTAAAATAACACCAACTAACTAATTTAACCAAATATTTACTATATTCTATATATTGGTGACCAATAATGTCATTTAAAACTGGCTTTTGTTTATACACATACCAACCCGAGCGATTTATTCTATCTTCTTTAACATAAATAAAAGTAAGTGTATCTTCTTGTAAATTATTAGAAATATTGAGTTTTAATGTGGTGATTTTACCAGGCAATACTTCAAAAGAAGCATAAAGTTTACGTGTTAATATCGCTAAGTCTTGTGGGCTAATTAGTGAATCTAAATTATTACGACGACCAAAATTTAGTAAATTGCGATAACCTGTCATCATAGTCTGTAATAATATTTCGTGTATTTCACGAACTTGTTCTATCTTCCAAGTATTACTGGCATCTAATTTAGCAATGAACTCTTTACTCCATCCCCATTGTTTCACTAAATCATCAAGAACTTTTCGACGCCACGATGGCAAGCTAGTTGGAACAGATAATTGTTCATTAACTTTTAGATAAAAACACGTTCTAATCAGTTCTAATCGTGCAAAATCTTCAATTTCAACTAAGTAATGAGTTAACCTTTGCAAAAGCATATAGTACGAATCTAAATAGCAACCTTGATAAATTTCTGCCTTTTGAATGTAACTTCGCATCTCATAAGCGATTGGTTTATTTTCAGGGTAAATCCATGAATAAGCTTCGAGTAATAAAGTTTTCAATACGGCTTTAAATGGCGAATCAATACTTTTATAAAGTTGCCATAAGCTAGCACCAAAATATTCTTCTGCAGATAATCCAGTTAATGAACCAAAATCGATCCATTCATCACGTATGATAATATTCTGTTCAATTAATGCTTGAACACACTTTTCATAAGTCGGATATTTGGTGTTATTGATAGTTAAATCGCTAGGCACTGCAAACCACAATAATAATTTACCTGCCAATAAGTTAGCCGAACGATAAAACTCCTCTAACAATAATATATGTTGTGCCGAACCACAATTTTCACCGATTAAACATTCATGATGTTTATTGATAAAGCGATCTACATCTACAACAAATAAGGTTAATTTAATCCCTAATTCTTTTGCCCATTGCTCAATTAAACGACATTTTTTTTGTAAAGATGACTTTCGATCTGCTGATAAATTATTTTCAATACAAATCCAAATATCCAAATCTGATGCAACTGATTGTCCAATTGAACATGTACTTCCCATTGAATACAGGGCGGAAATGTCAGATTTGACAGTTGTTAATGGAGCAATGAAATTAAAATCATTTTGTAATTGAGTAGAAACAGTTTCAGAAATTTCATAACAAGCAATACCCATAGGCGTATCTTCATTTAGATAGCCTGGAAGTTTAGGATCATGAAAGTGAAAAAGAGCCGGCAGAAACGAAAAAACACGTTGAAATTCTTCTGACATAGCATTCAGAGCACGTTCATGTTTCAATAAAGCAAGATCTTTAAGTTGTTTTTTTATGTTGTTAATATAATATTGCATGGCATTATTCAAGTAAAACACGTGTACTACTAACAAACAATTTCAATCTAACATTTTCTTATTATAACGTAAATAGAACGTTAAATTAAAAACAAAATAAATATTATGATCACATTAGAAAAAATAACGGATATTTTGAGAACAACTAAGCATGCTAAACAAATCAATAATAAAGCCGCAGTGTTAATTCCAATTGTAAAAGTAGATAATCAATTACACTTGTTATTCCAAATTAGATCCCATAAACTCAAATGGCAACCTGGTGATATCTGTTTTCCTGGTGGTAAAGTTGAAATTGAAGATATAAATCCAGAACAAACCGCGAAAAGAGAAACATGTGAAGAACTAGGACTTTCAATTAATGAAATTACTATTTTAGGTCAGTTGCCAAAATTTATTGCCACATTAGGGATGATAATTTATCCATTTGTAGGTAAAATTGATTCTATCGATGATTTAAAGCTAAACTTTGACGAAGTTGAAAGTATTTTTACTGTTCCGCTTGAATGGTTTAAAAACAATCAGCCTTTACATGCTACAATGCAAGTTGGGCATAAACCAGATAATGATTTTCCTTATAACTTATTACCCAATCGTTCAAAAGATTGGCAAAAAAGATCTGAACATTTAGTTTACTTTTATCACTATAATAATTATATTATCTGGGGTCTAACCGCTCAAATAATAAAACAATTCATTAATATTATTCAATATAAGTAATATAATATTAAAAAATTAGCTAACGAATTTAAAAAGTATTTTTACTTAAATCAACGTTCTTCAGTAAGCGTTTATTTTTAACGCAATGTTTCTATAAGTTTCATTTATTACTATATATTTCTTTAGTGAGTATCATTAAATCCAAATAGTTTAAAACAAACAGTTCTTTTATTTCTTAGATAAAAATTTATGGCCAAACGTAATTAATAATAGGTAGATATAGACATAAAAATCTTAAAGTTTGATGGTGTATAAATATCTTTAAATTATGTTTTATATTTGCAAATTAAAAAAAGCGTTAAATATTAACTTTAGTTTTAATAATTTAAAAATGAAGGAAATGATCATGAAACGTTTAAACAAATTATCTATTACTCTTGCTCTTTTATTATCATTACCTGTTGCTAGTGTTTATGCAGCAGATGCTTTAACCTCTCAAGAAGCAAAAAACTTAATTCCACTTAAAGAAATTTCTGTAACGGGTAGATATTTACAAGCTGAAAATGCAGCAGATGATATTTCTCGAGCAGCTGATGAAGCTGGCGCTAAGTATTATCATATTAAAGCAATTGAGAATGCAATGACTAATAACTCAGCCGATAGCGCTGTTGTTTACGCTGATATTTATCAATCTAACCAACCTGTTGCAGTGGAAAAAAAAGAAGTGACACAAAATGGTGTTGTTCTTTATCCACGAGCTAAAGCGCTTTATTATCTTCCATTTGAAGTTATCAAATTTAAAGGTAATTACAATAATACTGCCGAAATAACGAATGATGCGAGTAAATTAGCCGCAGAAAAGAATGCATATGCTTTTTATGTTTTCTCTATTGCGCCTTCTGATATCAAAAATCAGGCACAAGAAGTCGATGTTGCATTATATAAAAAAGATGCAGTAGTAAGAGATTTCATTGTTTCTAAAGCAATAGAAGGTGAGGATGCTTACGAAATCACGAGTGATGCGTTTAAAACAATGACACCTTATGAAACGATTAGTTTTCATGGTTCATTCAACAATACAGCCGAAATCAGCGCTGAGGCTCAAAAATATGCAATTGCTAATGATGCACACTTTTATTATGTGAAAGAAATAACAACAAATCCAGCCAGTACAATACAAACCGTTTATGTAAATTTATATAGATAATAAGTTAATTTTTTATATAACTTTCTACGTGAAATAGCCATTTACCCACGTGGAAAGTTATCTTATTCACTCCTCATTAAAAGTATATCAATTGAATTTAAAATGATATTTTTTGCTAGATATTTTGTGGTCTATTTGTTGACTACTATTTTAATTATTATATAGTTTTTTGATGCTAAAAGCTTCCATATTATACCTCTTTGGTTTTGCCCGAACCATAATTATTAAATGCATACCATTCAAATCTTCTGCTTAATATGTCAAATACAATGATCCACTAAAATTTGTTTAAGTAAATACTATCTGATTTACGATTATCAGGAGTTATAACATTTGGAAATGCATTAATTAGTTTTCATCATCATAATGTTTATACCTCAACTTCTTTAACAAAAGATATAACAACATTAAAGAAAATAAATCGTTCTTTTGAATATGTTTAATTAAATTTTAATAATTATATTAAAAAGAGTTTTTATAATTTCTATTTTAAATCAATGGTAAATTGTTAAAATTAAGTTGATGATATATAATTTTTTGCGTTACCTAATAAATTTATTACAAATATTTTAAAGGATTAAAAAATGTCTAATCAAGTTGTTCCTTATGTCGATAGAGCAGTACAGGTATTAAATAAAATCGGCATTATACTTAAACCTCAAACCGATGCCCCAATTTTAAAATTACTGGATAATGTTACTGAGATTGATAAAAACCGAGTTATGTCGATAGCACGTACTTTGCAACAACAAGGCGCATTTAATGAAGTAGTACGAGATCAAATTGATGGTGTTGAAGTATCACAGCGCTATACCAAAATAGTTAATCATTTTGATAGTATTCGTACTGATATGGAAAAAATGATAGGTTGGCTTGATGATGGTCGATTAGACTTTTTGGAAAGAATCAAAATTGGTTGGATGAAACTTAAACGCGGATCAATTCCAGATCGTTTCAATCTTATCAAATCTACTTACTTAGAAGTATCAAAAGAAACAGGTAATCAGGTCGAACGTGAACGTATTATTTTAAATGCTTATCAGGATTTTAGATTTGGATTAAAACAAGCACAAATTACCGCCGAAGAATTAGTCAATATGGCAACAGCCCGCCTTGAAGATTGTAAAAATAAATTATCATTAGCCATTGCCGATGTAGATAATTTCAATTCTGATGATCATGTTGCTCGAGCACGTTTAGAACTCATTAGAGATGAAGCATTACGTAATGTTCAACAAGAAGATAGTCGTTATCAAATTATTTTGGATTTAGCCAATAATTTAACCGTATCTTATAATTCAGCCGAAGCAGTATTTGCCCGTTTACAACAAACAACTTCAGTAAAAGAACGAGTATATCAACAAAGTGTTAACTTTTTTTCAACGAATGAAATTGTGTTTACTGCTTTAAGTGCTTCAATAACCTCTTTAACTGGTTTAAGTGAAAGTACTAAAACCTTAGAAGCCTTGAAAGATGGTATGAATAAAGGTATTGAAAGTATAGCATCTGCTGGTAATAAACAATTAGATGAAGCTTTACGAGCTGGGTATGGTTCTACTATTAAAGCCGATTCGTTACGTTCTTTAGTTGAAGCGATCGTTAATTATCAAGAATCAAGCCAACAGCTAATTAGCGAATTACGAAATGAATCAATTGAAAATGCAAAAGAAATAGATCGTATTGTTGAAGATGGAAAACAACGCTTTAACAATATTATTCTAAAGGTTAATAGTTAATGTCGGAAATTAAGCTTAGTGAACAATTAGGAGCGATGGCAATAATTGATGAGCTTTATCAAAAACAGCAATTATTACTTGAGCATCTTGATCGCAATGTTTTGCGGGATAAATTGAAAGAAAACATAAAAAATTACTATCAAACCAAAGGACAATTTATTGATGATAGTCTTATAGAAAAAGGAATTAATCTTTGGTTTGATAAACGTTTGCGGTTTAATGTACCTAAACGTAATTGGTTTATGCATTTTCTTGCTTTATGTTATATTAAAAGAAACATTGTATTTTCTATTATATATATTATTTTATTCGTTTTAACGTTAATTAACTTTGCAGAAGTAACGATTACAAAAAAAATAAAAAGTAATATTGATAGTACTTATAACCATATTTTATCCGCAAAAAGTAGTTTAAATGATTTAAATAGAAAATTTCTTGAAATTGATAAGCATTCTGTCAATTTTGCCCAAGTTCCAATAAAAAAATTAAAAAACTCAATTATTGATCTGCTTAACCAAGATAATATTTCTTCTATAGTAAAACCTGGGGCAGATCTATCTTCAATAGCGCAAAAAGATAAAGATATACTTAAATATTTAAAAGAGACTGACTACTCAATCAAAACTAAATTATCCGAAGTCACTTCGCAAATAACACAATTGCAAGAATTAATTGAAACGGATAAGAAATTAACTAAATTAATCCAAAATCAAGAATTTACTGATGCTAGTAAAAAATACCCTATTTTACAAAATATTGTCGATTCTATTATTGATAGCCTTAATCAAGGTCAAACAAATATCGATACTAATCGGATTGAAACACTTTATTCTTCAATTGAACGTGCAGAATTTCTTGAAAAGAAAATTGAGTCTGATACGAAACAGTTACTAGAATTAAGCGTACCTAAATCAGATATGGATCCCATTATTGCGCTTCAAACTTCATTACTTGCTGATTTAAAAGATTTAAATTTTGAAAATGTTGAAAATTATCAAACAATGATGGCTTACTACATTAAACTAGCACAAACTAATTTAATGTTGACCATCGTTGACCATCCAGATCATAAATCTGGGGTTGAACGCACACATGAGAATACTAATGGTAAATCTTGGTATTTAATTGTCCAAGCATTAACATCAACTGGTAAGCCAACATCAATATGGGTAAAAAGCATCGAAACCGGTGAAACCAAATTAGTAGAGATGTTTGGTCAACAAGTTACCTTAAAAGCATTTAATGCCGTTAAAGAGGATAAAATAAATGATGGGCATATTGATAATAATAAACTTTGTGCTAAACCAAAAGGACGTTTAACGTTTAACTGTCCAAATTCAGTTAAATCAGGCAGGATTTTAGAGTGGTAAACCATGCAGACAAGAACAATTGAAAGCACCATTAATCAAAAAGCTCGGACAACTAAGGCTTCTTTGGACTCAGCCAATCAAGAATTACATGATACACATGAAAAATTACTTGATTTAAAGACTCAACAAGCAAATATTTATAATAAAATTGCGACTATCTATTTATTAGAATCACCTGAAAATAACGATATTAAAATACAAAAAATTATTGACCAGTTACAAAATGTTTTAAAGCAATTAAAAAGCAAATCTTACAGTTTAGACAAAAAAATTGATAAGCAGCAGATAAAATTAACAGAAATTTTGATAAGATTAGATGAACTTACAACCGAAAAAACGCTACAACTTGAGAAAGATCCCGATTATCTATCGCTATTTGATCGCTTTACTATCGAAAAAGAACGCTTTGATAAAGAAACTGAAAACTTTGAAGCGTCTCAAAGCGAGTTTTCAGAAAAACTTGTTCAATATAACGAAAATCGGTATTTTAATTATTTAATTAAGCGGAACTATGGTGAAAATAATTACAAAGCTTTTTGGATCTTAAAAAACCTAGATGCATGGTTAGCAAGATTTGTTAATTTTTCTCCAAATTACAAAAATTATAAATTAATCAATTCATTACTAAATGAATCAAAATTACGTTACGAAAATCAAACAAGATCTTATGAATTAGCATTAAAACAAAAAGAACAGAAAGAACATAGTGTTGAAACTGTTTTGAAAATACCAGCGATAAGAGTTGAATTAGCAGAAATTGAGCAAGATTTAGCGAATCTAGAGCAAGAAAAACAAGAAAATTATAATGTTTTAAATGAAACACAAACAGGAAAAAGCCTCGAGTTTAAAAGACTCTCTTTGCAACTTGCTGAGTTTTTAAAACATAAGTCTTTTGATAGACTTCAGCAGCTAACCTTACAAACAAAAACTAAAGGAGATGATATATTACTTAAAAAGCTCTATGAAATAGAGAAACAGATAAAGCAATCTGAGAATCATATTGTTCATCTTCGTAATACAACTTCAGATTTAATGAAAACCTATGAGCGTTTTAATGAAACACTTGATCTTTTTAAGGAATACAATATTTCCAGTTTTTTATATGAATATAGGATATCTTCGTATAATCTGAATGAACTATTAAATAAATTATTAAACAATGATGTTTTTCCAATTACCATTGTTGAGACACTACTTAGCTATAGAGTACGAATAAAAATCGAAAGAAGAACTTCGGTACATCAAAGCAGTATCGGATCATTATTGAGCTATTCATCAAAATCATCTTCTTGGGGGTCTTCATACCGTAGTAGTTCTTCATCCAGTAGTAGTTCATCATCAAGTCGCGGTAGTTACTCATCAAGTTCATCGTCAGGTGGTGGAGGATATAAAACGACAGACAGTTTTTAAATCTAGGTATGAGCTTTTTTATAATATATTCATTATTCACGTTCTATCGTGGATAATGATTAATTTTACAAATCTCTGTTTTGTCGGCAATTTATATACTATTTGCATATAAATTACTTATTAGAAATACATAAATCAATATGAAAATAATACTGATTACTTAATACTTATCTATATTCGATTTGGGTCATATTATTTGATTACTTATACTATATTTTGGTTTTATACGCATCTAACATTTTTCCACTAGGTTACTAATTTATTCTGACTTGATAATTAATATAGTACTTCTGTTAAATAATTATAGAAAAATTGCGATATAAAAGTTCTATAATAACGACAAATAGATTTTATCTAATCAATCATAAATTCTATAGGAATTTGAGCTAATTTTTTACTTGTGTAGGAACAAAGACTTTTAATTATTCTTTTCTAACGCTTAGATTTCACACTAATTGAGCCTAAATTTATTTTGAGATTACCATTTTTCGATCTTTAATTTTTTCATTATTGAGTATCTGATGGCATTCTACAGCCTATTGATATTTTATTTCACCATAAATGAAAGACATCACTTTATGGTCAAAAAATTCAACATTACCAAGAAAATTATGTTTTATCGACTATTGGAATTAAACTAACAATGTTCAAGGTGTTTTTAATTTCAAAGTAGATAAACATAGACTTTATACAACTATTTTTAGTTTAGTTATCTTAACCCAACACTGTAACGATTAAGTTAATACAAGCTTTTTGACTAAATGGAATTAGGTAATCATAATTTATATTATTAACCATACATTAGTAATAAATGTTCATAAATATAAATTGCATTTAAAAGGAGAAGAACAAGGATAATCAATATCAAATCAATGTATCTGTTAGAGCAACTAAATAGTTACAAAAAAATATGAATTAATGCTATTTATGGACTCAAATAATATTGTGAAAGAGTTGACCAAATATAAGAAAGGAATGCATATTTATGGCTGGGGTACAAGGATTCGAACCTTGGAATGGCGGAATCAGAATCCGCTGCCTTACCGCTTGGCTATACCCCATTATAAAAAAATATATGGTACGGGTAGTGAGATTTGAACTCGCACACCTTTCGGAACTAGAATCTGAATCTAGCGCGTCTACCAATTCCGCCATACCCGTATTGAACTATTGATAAAATAGTATATATCAGATTTAAAAATTTTAATATATTATACAGGATAAAATGGCTGGGGTACCAGGATTCGAACCTGGGCATGGCGGGATCAAAACCCGCTGCCTTACCGCTTGGCTATACCCCAATAAAAGATAATTATTAAGATTAAATGGTACGGATGAAGAGGCTTGAACTCACAACCTTGCGGCGCCAGAACTTAAATCTGGGCATCTACCAATTTCGCCACACCCGTATAAATAATCAATAAAGAGGTATAAACCTAAAAAATTAAACGGACTAAAGCATCTTAAAAAATTACGCAGAATGGAATGGCTGGGGTACCAGGATTCGAACCTGGGCATGGCGGGATCAAAACCCGCTGCCTTACCGCTTGGCTATACCCCAATAAAGGATTAATATTAAGATTAAATGGTGCGGGTGGAGAGACTTGAACTCACACACCTTGCGGCGCCAGAACCTAAATCTGGTGCGTCTACCAATTTCGCCACACCCGCACTGAATACTTCCGGTAAAAGTACTACCTAATCTTAATGGTGGCTACGACGGGATTCGAACCTGTGACCCCATCATTATGAGTGATGTGCTCTAACCAGCTGAGCTACGTAGCCATCTCATTCGCAACGTCATAACCAACACTGCGAGGCGCATTATGCTTAAGTTCCGGCAAATCGTCAACACTTTTTTTTAGATATTTTGAAAAAAAGTTACGATCGATTAAGATGCAATCAAATCCGGTTTAATAACAATTCAATTCGCCTTTTTTGTAGTTCAATTTGAATTTCTTTTCCAGTAAACCCATCGGAAATAATTTTTTGCACATTAACACTATTAGCTAGTTTATAAGCATTTTCTAAATATTGTGCTTGAGGAAAGGATGCAGTTTTAGCTAAAGCCTCGCTTGCCATAATCAATTGAGAAAGATGTTGTGGATTACGCCATACATCAATTTTATTTAGTAAACAGATAATTTGTTCAGCTGTGAGTGTTTGCACAGACAGGACATCTTTATAGTATTGCTTAACCATTATGGCAAGCTTAGTATAATTATTGGGTGATTTGACTTTGCTACATAAATCTTCAACTGCATGCCTAGTAGATAATTGCGAACAAAGAACACTAAAACGGATGGTTAAATCGTTAGTTAATGAAACAGAGTGTTTTAAAGCATCAATAACCGTATCGGATAAGACTAATGATGGAAACAATATAGCAAGTGCCCCACATTGTTCCAAAACTTGAAAATAGATTTGAGGATCTAAAGTAAATAAGGCTTTTTCAGTCTCTTTCCAAACACGTTCTGGGGTTAGATAACTAATTTCTCCAGCTAAAACCATATCTTTCATAAGATTCATTGTTTCTGTTGCAACAACAAAACCTAATTGATGATAACGTGCAGCAAAACGCGCGACTCGCAAAACTCGTAAAGGGTCTTCACGGAAAGCTGGCGAGACATGGCGTAACAGCTTACGTTTGATATCTTCAACGCCATGGTAAGGATCAATAATATTATTTTCTTCATCCA
This sequence comes from Gilliamella sp. B14448G11, assembly GCF_016101765.1. Lineage (NCBI taxonomy): Bacteria > Pseudomonadati > Pseudomonadota > Gammaproteobacteria > Orbales > Orbaceae > Gilliamella > Gilliamella sp. B14448G11. Next base: position 75,550 of record NZ_JACFPX010000004.1, read on the forward strand.
TAGCAATAGCATTGATGGTAAGATCTCGTCGGATAAGATCTTGTTCTAAAGTAATGTCTTTACTGAAATCACAAATAAATCCAGTATAGCCATTACCTGCTTTGCGTTCTGTCCTCGCTAACGCATATTCTTCTTTTGTAACTGGATGTAAAAATACAGGGAAATCTTTACCGACCTGTTGATAGCCTAAAGATAATAATTCCTCAGGCGTTGCTCCAACAACAACCCAATCACGGTCCGCGCTCAGTAATCCTAACAATCTATCCCGAACACCCCCTCCAACTAGATAGATTTGAGACATTAACGCATCCAACGATCTTTTTTACGACGAGGCATTATCATTGGTAAAATTAGACCTAATACTAGACCTCCACCAGCAACAAGACCGCCATAAGTAAACCATGTAAGAATAAGATCGAGTCGTTTATCATCAACTTGATTTAACATCGAATCTATTTGAGTTCTCTGCTGTTTGACTTGTTTATCAAGATCGGCATTTTTATTTTGAAGAGTTTCAATTAATTCTTCTGCAGATTGCAATTTTTGCTCATATTCATTTACGATTTTTCGTTGATTTTCATCAACATTATTCACTTTATCTTGATATTCGGCTAATTTTGCTTCTAACTCGGGAAGGCGTTCTCGATAACTTGGCTCATCATTAAGTTTATTGGTCTCAATCCACCCTATCTTACCATTACTAATTTGGATTCTTGTGTATTTACCATCGTCACTTTTTTCAAGAGAAGTCACTTTTTGACCAGTTTTAACCGCGCCAGAGAAACCATAATTAGCACTAGGACCACGACGTAAGTAGATATCTATATCATCTGTCACATATTTATCTGCAGCATTAGCATTAAACACAAAACCAAGAAAAGAAATTATAATAATATTATGTTTTTTCATCATATTTAACTCAATCCATCCATTTTTTAACCATAATAACATAAAAAAATAACTTTTCGCACATTCATTTCACAATATATGTTTCTACAAAATAACTAGCAACACAAAAAATGAAATCGATTACATTTTTTGTGAGATCTTAATCACAAATTAAAAAAATAATCATTTTATTTTAATAGAAATGTAATTATTTTAGATAGATAAAGAACCACAATCTTGGAGTCATTATGAACTATCGTCTTAACAATAACAACATAGATGTCCTATTTCGTACAACACCTTATGCTGAACTTAGCTATTTTGGTAAACGCTTACAAAACATTCAACTCGAAAATCTGGAAATGTTAACCCCCGCTGTTCCAAACGCTCGTATTGATGTTGACGTACCGTTTACTTTATGCCCAGAAGAAGGTTTGGGTAATTTTAGTACACCGGGACTTGAAGGTCATCGCAATGGTAAAGATTGGTCTCCTGTTTTTTTCACCAAAGAAGTTATTCAAACAGAAAATGAAATCACCATTATTAGTGAAGATAATATTGCTAACCTACGTTTCACCAGCCATTTTATTTTAGATAACAGTGGTGTATTACAATGCCAAAATAGTTTAATTAATTTAGGCAATGAACCTTATCAGGTCAATCGCTTATCAATCACTCTTCCCATTCCAGAAAGAGCACAAGAATTAATGGCCTTTAGTGGACGTTGGATTAAGGAGTTCTTTCCTCATCGTACTAAAATCGAACATTGTGGTTATTTGCAAGAAAACCGTCGTGGACGTACTTCACATGAGTATTTTCCGGGGATGGTAGTTGGTACCGATGGTTTTAAAGAACAATCCGGTGAAGTATGGGGTGTTCATTTAGGTTGGAGTGGAAATCATCGAATTCAGGTAGCGGTAAAAAGTAATGGAAAACGTTTTATTCAGGCCGAAGCCTTATATATGGCAGGTGAAATTACATTAGCTAAAGACGAGTCAATTTCAACTCCTTGGTTGTATGCAACTTATAGTGATCAAGGCTTGAATGAGATGAGTCAGCACTTCCATGATTTTTTACGTGGCAACATTATTAAATTTAGTCAAAATAAACCACGCCCAGTCCATCTTAATACTTGGGAAGGTATCTTTTTTGATCATAATCCGGACTATATTATACAAATGGCAACTAAGGCTGCACATATGGGGGTTGAACGATTTATTATTGATGATGGCTGGTTTGGTAAACGTGACGATGATTATCAAGGGTTGGGAGATTGGTATTTGGATAAACGAAAATATCCAAACGGCTTAGAACCCGTGATTAAACATATTAAAGATTTGGGCATGGAATTTGGTATTTGGGTCGAGCCAGAGATGATTAATAAAAATTCCGATCTTTATCGCGCTCACCCAGATTGGTTACTAGAACTGCATGGTTATAATCAACCTGAAGGTCGTCATCAATATTTACTTGATTTACAAAATCCAGCGGTTTTTGAGTATTTACTTGAAAGATTAACATGGTTGCTTGGAAGCTATGACATTGACTATATAAAATGGGATATGAATCGTGAAATTGTGCAAGCAGGCCACAATGGTAATCCAGCCATTGTTGGACAAACTGAAGCGTTATATCGTCTAATTGATATTTTACAAGAAAAATTCCCTCATGTTGAAATTGAATCTTGCTCTTCCGGTGGAGGACGTATTGATTATGAAATATTAAAACGTACTCAACGTTTCTGGACTTCAGACTCTAACGATGCATTAGATCGACAGATCATTCAGCGTGGTATGAGTTACTTCTTCCCTCCGGAGGTAATGGGTGCTCACATTGGGGGTGCCTTATGTCATACTACATTCCGCGAATTACATATGAATTTACGTGGTTTGACTGCACTGTTTGGTCATATGGGTGTTGAACTTGATCCTGTTAAAGAATCTGAAAAAGAACAAAAAGCCTTTTCTCATTATATTAATTTACACAAACAATTGCGTTCACTATTACATAGTGGTAATAGTGTTCGTTTAGATGTCGATGATCCTCGCGCGATGCAAAGTTATGGGGTTGTAAGCAAAGATCAAAAAGAAGCTGCGTTTATTATTGCCCAATTAGCATTACCAACTTATGCATTGAGCGGTAATTTACGTTTAACAGGATTGTTAACGGATAAGCAATATCAAATAGAAATTCTTGATATGCCGGACAATATTGATCCTAAAATCAGTGGTCATGCAATGAAAATATTACCACTATGGATGAAAACTCAAACAACACTTTCTGGCGATTGGTTAATGAATATAGGATTACCATTACCGGTGCTTGATCCTGCAACAGCTATGCTTATCAAGATCACATCCAAATAAATCAAAAAAACACAAAAATCATAAAATTTTTTAACAATAAGGGGAATGAAAGCATTCATTCTCCTTTATAACATATTGAATTTGAAACGATTCAGCTAATAATACAATGATTGGCAAATAAAAATTTTTCCATTATTATAAGGTGTTATCTCATATATTCAGGGTCTAACCGACTGAATTAGCTAAAAGATATAAACAAAAATATTTCAAGTATAGGTTCCCTTCCCTCTTTGCGAACCATTTTTGCTTTAATCGTTGGTAAACTACAATATTTTAAATGGATAAACTTTAAGTAATATAGATATAAATTATTAGTAATAATATCAAATTAAAAAGGAGTTTTATGGCGACAATAAAAGATGTTGCACAATTAGCCAATGTTTCGGTTGCAACAGTATCTCGTGTTATCAATAATGCAAACAATGTTAGCAATAATAAGCGTGAGATTGTAAAAACTGCTATGGAAAAATTAAATTATTATCCAGATGCAAACGCTCGTGCGTTATCTCAGCAAAATTCAAAAACCATTGGTATTGTTGTCGCAGACGTTTCAGATCCTTTTTTTGGTGCAATGGTCAGTGCAGTTGAAAAAGTAGCTTACCGAACCGGACATTTTTTATTGATTGGTAATGGTTATCACGATGAAAATAAAGAATATAATGCTATAACTCAATTAATTGAGCATCGTTGCTCTTCGTTGGTTGTCCATGCAAAAATGCTTTCCGACAGTACTTTAATAAGATTGATGGAGCAAGTACCTGGAATGGTATTAATTAATCGTATAGTGAAAGGTTTTGAGAAACGCTGCATTGCACTCGATGACCGTTATGGTTCTTACTTAGCTGTTAAACATTTAATACAACATGGCCATACCAACATTGGTTATTTGTGTTCAAACCATGATATATCAGATTCATCCGACCGCTTACAAGGCTATAAAGATGCGCTATTAGAACATAATATTGACATAAACGATAATTTGATTGCTATTTCTTCACCAAATGAAATAGGTGGTGAACAAGCTATGATGTCTCTTTTAGAGCGTAATCAACAAATTACTGCTATTGCTTGCTACAATGACTCTATGGCTGCGGGCGCTATTTCTGTATTATATGATAATGATATAAAAATTCCGTCAGATATTTCGATTATTGGTTTTGATGATTTATTACTTGCTCGGTATTTACATCCTAAACTGACAACCATCCGCTATCCATTGCAAACTATGGCAGAGCAAGCGGCGGAACTCGCATTGCGATTAGCAAAAGAAGAAGTTTTACCTGCCAATTTAATTAATGTTTTTACTCCAACTTTAACTAAGCGATATTCTGTTACCCAAATTAAATGATCGGTATTGGTTTAAAAACTAAATTAAAAAAATGTCGAAAACCCTAAAAATTATGTGTTTCCGACATTTAGCTATTTTTTCAGATAAAATTATTTAAAACCAAACTTCAGTTTGCACGCCAAAGCTAATTTGATTATCCTTACCATTAAAGTCAAATTTACTGATCTCATTTTGCAAAGATTCTATATATGAGACATAGAAACGTATATCAGGTCTTGATGTCAAAATGCTTTCACCAACTTTAAATGAGTGGAAAATAGTTGTTTTAAAACCTTCTTCATCATAGCTTTTGCCTTTAACTTTATTTTTTTGTCTAAAGTAACCTAATTCGATGCCACTTTGATTGTAGTTGTCCCATATATAAGCAGGTCTTATGGCTGATTTGAAACTCGAAAAATCAGTATGAGCCAAATTGAGGTCATAGGAATAAACATCTGTTCCTGTTGTAAGCGCGAGTGCATGGGCGATAATCACTTTATCGGCTAAATAAGCCTCACCTTCAGATACCAATCGGTAAGCTTTTCCTCCTGTATGTGTACCGATGTAATCATTATCAGAATTGGCTGCAAATTCAGGGTTATTAGTATTAATATTAGCTAATTGTGACGCAACAGAATTGGTCGCAGTTTGTAAAGTCCATTGATTAAATCCACCAAAAAAATTATTTTGTCTTAAAACAAAACTTCCTAACCAAGCATTTTTTACACTAACACTGTCCTGAATTTTGGATTTATTGGGGGCAGAATAACGACCATTAATTGCAAGAGTGGCATCTTGCCATAAAGGAATATCTCGATAGCGAAACTCGATTTCATTTAAGTCGACTTCTTCCCGTTTAGTTACGGTTTGTATCTCAGTATTACCATTATTTGTAACTTCAATTTTTTTAACTTGTTTGACATTAACATCCGCTCGTACCAAAGCTAAATCAAGTTTACCCACGCCAATTCCAAGATCTTCAATACCAATACCACCACCTGCAGGTGTTTTTTGAGTTTTCCAGTCTAACATTTGGATTTCATTATAAGGAAGTGAATGTTTACCTACCCATAAATTTGCATCAGGAAATCCTGGCACAAATCCTTTGGTAGATAAGTAAATATCAGAAAACTGCATAATATTGTCATCTTGAGTATTGAATAAACCAGCTGCTTTATTGGTAGCTACATTACCATCAATCATAACAATGGCATCCACTCTATGACCATCTTCATCATACACTTTTTGTTTAAAGACAAGATCGTACCAACCACCATACTCATTACCAAACCGACCTAATGCCCCTTCAGCATAATTTTTAGGCTTGCCATTTTGGGAGGTAGACCAGCCACCACGAAAATAACCATTGAATGAAAAACCGATTTCGTCTTTGATGTAATCTTTAAACTCTGACAGAGTAAAAGAGTTTTTAAGTGATTTGGTTTGCGATGTTGGGGCTGCATTATCACTTTGCTTAGTATCGTTAACTATGACAATTTGATTGTCTACTGCCGGTTGTTGTTGAATAACAGACTTGGAATTAATATTGGTTTGAGTGTGATTTTGGGTTTGTTTAGATGCTGGTGTTTGGGTTGAAGTTTTAGCTAAAGCAACACTCTGATTTTTCAGCGCCTTTTGTTGATTATTTATTACAATCTGTTGTTGTTGAATATTCTTATTTAATTCTGCTAGCTGTTTATTAGACTCGATCACTTGCTTTTTTAAATCTATAGATTCTTCAGAAAGTGCCAATAATTTTTGTTCTAACATCGATATTCTTGCCTCTAACTCTTCTTGAGTAGCAGCAAAAGAGTTTTGTATAGAACACAAGCCAAGTAAAGTAATTAAAACAATTCGTTTAGGTTTGACGTTTAATGCTGCCTTAGTTAAATATTTCATTTTTTCTACTCATTATTTTATATATATTTAAGAATCTCAAAAATTTGAGACAAAAAAAAACCTAAAAAATAGTGATAACTATTCTTTAGGTTTTGCCCATAATCTTACGGTAGCAATCCAATGCTTAATAAATAAGCTTATTTAATATAACTAATAAAATTGATCGTTAACAATATAAATATACATATATGTGACATGTATCACATTAATATTTAATTAATAATTAAATTTCCCATTTTTGAAGAAAAACACAAAAATACAAGTGTAATCGATTACATAAAGTGTTAAATTGATCACTTAAATAAAAAAATAAATTATTTATAATAAATTAAAAAATGCTACTTCAAACTAAATAAAAGGAGAAAATAATGAATCCTTGTTTCAGTGAAATCATCAACCGGTCGGATTGGAATAACTTATCTATATTAAGCATTAATCGACTTAATACACATCCTAAATTTAATAGCTGGCGAGATAAACAACAAGCAAAAAATAATGGTGATTCAGACGCAATCTTATCGCTCAATGGTGATTGGTTTTTTAGTTATTTTAATAACCCAAAACAAGTACCAGAATCGTGGTTGGATAAAGAACTCGATAATACCACTATTCCTGTTCCATCAAATTGGCAATTTCATGGCTACGATGCGCCGGTTTATACAAATATTCGTTACCCTTTTCCTTATAATCCTCCTTTTGTTCCTGAAGATAACCCAACGGGTTGTTATTCGAGGTACTTTAATATTGATAAAAAATGGTTAAATAAAGGTGATACTAGAATTATATTTGATGGGGTCAGTGCCGCATTTCATCTTTGGTGCAATGGTAAATGGGTTGGCTATTCACAAGATAGCCGTATTGCAGCTGAATTTGACTTAACTCCTTTTTTAAAGAAAGGTGAAAACCGAATAGCAGTGCTAGTTTTAAAATGGTGCGATGGCAGTTATCTTGAAGATCAAGATATGTGGCGATTAAGTGGCATTTTCCGTGGTGTCTCACTACTTAATAAACCTAAATCACATTTACAAGATATTCAAGTTAAAACAATGCTTGATGCTTGCTATCAAAATGCTACCTTATCCTTGCAAATTGATGTTAAGCATCAAGACGATATTGAGATGCTCAATGTAGACATTGAATTATGGCAAAAAGATAAACTAGTTCTTGAACAATCGCAATCAATTGGAACTTCTGATATTGATGAAAAAGGTGGTTACAATGACCGAGTAGTTTGCCATATTCCAGTGACCAAACCACAATTATGGAGTGCTGAAACGCCAAATCTTTATCGGCTTGTTATCAGCTTGAATCATACTAATACAGGCTTAGTTGAATCTGAAGCTTATAACATTGGTTTCCGAACTGTAGAAATCAAACATGGGCAACTTTGTTTGAATAATAAACCACTAATCATTAAGGGAACGAATCGTCATGAATTTTATCCTGATATGGGATACGCGGTTACCGAACAAGCTATGCTTCATGATATAAAATTAATCAAACAACACAATTTTAATGCTGTGCGTTGTAGCCATTATCCTAATGATCCACGTTGGTATGAGCTTTGTGATGAATATGGCCTTTATGTAGTAGATGAGGCAAATATTGAGTCACATGGGATGTTCCCAATGTCACGTTTGTCTGATGACCCTAACTGGTTGGCTTCATATAGTGAACGAGTAACTCGTATGGTTCAACGCGATCGCAATCACCCATCTATAATCATTTGGTCACTTGGTAATGAATCAGGGCATGGTGCAAATCACGATGCGCTTTATAGTTGGATCAAAAGTAATGATCCAACCCGCCCAGTCCAATATGAAGGAGGAGGCGCTAATACAGCTGCAACTGATATTATTTGTCCTATGTATGCACGAGTAGATCAAGATCAACCCCATCCAAATGTTCCTAAATGGTCTATAAAAAAATGGATTTCTATGCCTGATGAAAAACGCCCGCTTATTTTATGTGAATATGCCCACGCTATGGGTAACAGTTTAGGTACTTTTTATAAATATTGGCAGGCTTTTCGGCAATATCCTAGATTACAAGGTGGTTTTATTTGGGAATGGGCAGATCATGGTATTCGTTGCCATAATCAATCAGATGAAAGTTATTGGGCTTATGGCGGTGATTTTGGTGAAGCCTATCACGATAGACAATTTTGTTTAGATGGTTTAGTTTTTCCTGACCGCAAACCACATCCAAGTTTAATTGAAGCCAAAAAAGTGCAACAGCCATTTCAATTCAAACTTGTCAGCCAAAAACCGCTTATTATTGAAGTAACTAGTGAGTATTTATTCCGTACTACAGACAATGAAATACTATATTGGGAACTGCTGCTTGATGGTAAAAATCAACAAAATGGTAAACTTAAACTTAATATTAAGCCTAACGATACAATTGAACTAAAAATTACTGACGACATAGGTAATAATATTAATAAAGAAAATTTACACTTATCGCTTAAAGTCATTCAAAACAGAGCCACCACATGGTCTCCAGCAAAGCATATTGTGGCTTGGGAACAATTCAAATTAATTAATAGTTTTATTCCGCAATTGGCATTAAGTAAAAATAAAAAATTACTAAAATTAACTGAAAATGACAATGAATTTATTGTCAATTGGAAAAATCAAAGTTGGCAAATTAACAAAAAATCAGGACAGCTGAGCCAATGGGTTAAAAATAAGAAACCATTGTTAGCCAGCGCACTGACTGATCAGTTTATTCGAGCACCAATTGATAACGATATTGGTATCAGTAGTGGTTTTGATTGCAATCCTTTTGCATGGGTTGAACGGTGGAAAGCTGCTGGCTATTTCGATTTGAGCCATCAGTGTTTAGGAATTAAAGCATCACAAACAGATGATTATATAATTATTGAAGCACTTCATGCTTATAGTGTGAAAAAACGCAAAGTCATTCAAAGTAAATGGTTACATCAATTTGATCAGGATGGAAACTTGACGATAACAGTAGAAGTCGATATTGCGAATGATATGCCTGCACCGGCCCGTATTGGTTTGACGTATCAATTGAAAGAGATACCAAAACAGATAAACTGGCTTGGATTAGGTCCACATGAAAACTATCCTGATCGAAAAACTTCTGCAATTTTTGGTGATTGGTCATTACCATTTGCCGAACTTTATACGCCTTATATTTATCCTTGTGAAAATGGCTTACGTTGTGATGTCAAACAATTAATTCTTAATGATATGATAATTACAGGTCATCAATTTAAATTTAATATTAATCAATATGGTACTAAACAGTTGATGGAAAAAACACATCGTCATTTATTAGTGCCTCAAACATGCGCCTACGTCAGTATAGATGCTTATCATATGGGCATTGGTGGTGATGATTCTTGGACACCAAATGTACATCCAGAATTTTTATTAACGGATAAACATTATCACTATCAATTGATTTTTAAATGCTAACAAACAGAAATTATTTGACTAAAATAAGGCACGATTTAATCGTGCCTGAATGTTAGTTAATTAAAGAGTTAATGCCTAATGGCCTTCAAATAATTGATCGAGTTTTTCTATAAATTCTTGCTGAGGTCGATGATAAAAAATACCCTGTTCAGGCATACCCCGTAAAAAGAGATAATATACCCCACCAAAATGGGTCTGATATTGATAATTGGATATCCTGCTTCTCAAAAATCGATGTAATGCCAAACTATAAAGTTGATATTGTAGATCATAACGATGTTCTATCATCACTTTTTTCAGTGCATTTTGCCCATAATGATCAATATTATCACCTAACCAATTTGACTTATAATCGACCACATAATATTTACCTTCAAATTCAAAGACTAAATCAATAAATCCTTTCAACATACCTTGCACAGAATCAAAGGATAATTCAGAACGTGATTGAGATAAATCATCATATTTCTTGCACAAAGAATCTAATTGCTGACAAGTTACAGATTGGCGTATAGGTAAATAAAATTGTAACTCGTTAATACATCTACCCATTAATATGTTTGATAATATTAATCCTGACTGACCCAATTCAGTCGCCAATACTTGTCTCATCCAATTGGCAACAATGCTATTCCAGTTAGAATCAAGATTGAGCTTTTTCACCATCTCAGTACATAATTCATCAATGTTATCGGATGAAATATGTTCCATAATACTGTGCATTAAAGTACCCACATATGCCCCTTTAGGGAAATGGTGAATGTCATATTGCAATTCTACAAGTTCTTCACTAGTGGATTTAAATTGCGGCTCATCCCAATCATTAATGATATCAAGATTATAGTTCAATAAGGTATTTTGATGTTGCTGTAATTCAGTATAACTGGTTACTCGCCAACAATTTGAAAGCTTACGTGTAAAAACATTAGCAGATAGTGTTGGAACCGATAACATAGGAGGAACATAGCGTTCACCATTAATTGGCAATTCGACATCAATTAAGTTTGCCATATTACCAATAGCTCTTAAGTCATTTTTTAAAAGATGATTAATAGCTGACTGACTTTTTTTCAAAGAAGCAAGACCGATGCTACAATGATATACCGAGCGCGTCATAGCGACATACAATAAACGTAAATCCTCAGCAAGACGTTCATCTTCTATTTGTTGCTTAATTTCATCCGTCAATAACCATGCATAAGTTAACTTATAGTCATTATCTTTATCATGATAAAATTGACTGTCAGGTGATCGATACAGTGAGATAAAAGGCAACCAAACAATAGGAAACTCTAGCCCTTTTGATTTATGGATTGTAATAATTTTAACTAAGTTTTCATCACTCTCAAGACGCTGCTCGTGATTTTCTAAATTAAGATCTGGGCTGACTATTTGTTTGGTTAACCAACGAACTAAAGCATGAGGACTGTCTAACTCATCCGCAGCTTCTTGAAGCAATTCTCCTAGATGCATTATATTGGTTAAAGTTCGTTCACCATCTTGGCGTGCTAAGATATTTTCAGCTAAATGACGTCGTTTCATCATTCGGCGTAACATGACTAAAACGCCATAATGTAGCCAAATTGCTTGGTATTGCTTAAATTCTTCAACCAAACTTTCCCACTTATCTTGGTCATCAGTAATTTGCTCAAGTTCAGTCATTGTTTGACCAAACAGTGATGTCATTAAGGCTAAGCGCAGTGTTGATTCGTTTTCGGGCATTAACACGGCTTGCAATAGGTTAAGTACATCTTTTGCGTCCGTTGATGAAAAAACACTACTATGATTTGATAAGTAAACACTTTTAACGCCCAACAATGCTAATTTTTGTCTGATGATTTCAGCTTCACGTCCTGTTCGCACTAAAACAGCAATATCTGCCGTCATTACCGGACGTTGTTTTTCCTGATTATCTACTAGTATTGAAGAACTCGACAATAAAGTCACAATCTGCTTTGCACAACAACTTGCCATATATTCTTGATAATCAGCATTTGTTGAAATTTCCTGAGGTAATAGATAAGCCGTTAATGCGGAGACTTCTTGAGCGTCTAACAACAATGCTTTTTTTTGATTTCTTTCTGCCACCTGCATTGGTAAAAAAGGAATCTCATCAAACACAAATGGGTTATCATGATTAGCAAATAGCTGATTAACCGCATTCACCATTGTTGCAGAAGAACGATGATTTACATCCATCGTATAATGATTTTCACCCGTCGATCGTTTAGCCTCTAAATAAGTGAAAATATCAGCACCGCGAAAACTATATATAGCTTGCTTTGGATCACCAATAAATAACAATCCACGATCGGACTGCTGGCTATCATAAATACGATTAAATATTTGATATTGTAATGGATCGGTATCTTGGAATTCATCAATTAAGGCAACACAATATTGTGACGCAATACTTTTCGCCAGTCGTTTGCCATTTTTTACAAACAGAGCTCGATTAAGTTGCCAAATAAGATCATCAAAACTTATAGCGCCATTTTTTAGTTTTTCCTTATAGATCCCTTTTTGAATGATACCAACAATATCCATTAAGATTTGACTACGTAAATTAAGGGGTTGTTGATAAAGTGACTCGATTTTTTCGAAAATAGAGTGACAAGGAGCACATTTTCCATCTTTGGTTTTTTCGTTTAATACTGATTGACGAAACTTTTCAAGTTCATTAGGTAATTCAAACGTTTGTGTTGCTTTGCTTGCCCATGTCGATACTTTATTTAACCAATTGGGTAAATTTCGGCTACTATAAGATTGTTTACTCACACCAGATTGAGTAATAATTTCGCTCAAATCAACAACAGCAATCAACCAATCTTGTTTAATCTCTTCTATTTTTTTATGATTTTTTTCATAAAAAGCTTCAATCGTTGCTCTGATATCAGGATTTGATTCATCATCATCCTCGGCACCTAATCCCAAGTAAGGGTTAATATCTCTCAATAATGTGGCAGGATCTTTCCAAGTATCAATAATAAGATAAGCAAGCGATTTATCTAATGGCGTGAAATAATGACGCCAAAAGTCTTGTACTACACGTAATTGCAATTGATATTCATCGGCTATTAACTTTTGTTCGAATAATACTCCTGATTCAAATGCATGGCTGGTTAATATTCGTTGGCAAAAACTATGAATAGTATAGATCGCCGCTTCATCCATTGCCTGTTGAGCATCAGTAAGCTTTTGCACTGCTGACTGGCGATCATCAATTAAATCAATTAATTTTTGATAAATAGGATCTTGATGATGTCCTTGGATTAAACCAAGTCTTAATTCTTGTATATTTTGACGAATACGTGAGCGTAATTCTTGCGTTGCTGCTTTAGTAAAAGTTACAACAAGAATTTGGCTAACATCAAGAGGCTTTGGATAACTATTTTGCCCAATACCAAGTAACAGCCTTAAATAGATAAAGGCGAGTGAATAAGTTTTACCCGTTCCTGCCGATGCTTCAATTAAACTTCGACCGGTTAAAGGTAAATCAAAAAGGTTAAGTTTTTTTACTACGCTTGATGAAACCATTCAAGCTTTCCAGAAGCATCTAAGGATAGCTCCACACAAGCAATTGCAGCAGTTGGAAACATAGGTGGCGAAACATGCGGACAAAGTTCATTAACAAGATATCCCACTAATGGTAGATGTGAGACAACAATTACATTATTAACACCATTGGTTACTAGCATCGTTAATGTATCAGCTATATAAGATGCGCTACCGCCTGGAACTAAAAATTTGTCGGTTGTCACTTTTGCAACACTGACCTGTGATGATAATTCTGTTAACGTCTGTTGTGCTCGTAAATAGGGGCTGACTAAACCTAAATCAAAATGGAAATTTTGCTCCTTGAGCCAAATTCCAGCTTGTTTTGCTTGTTCAATACCATAATCAGTCAAGGTTCGACTTGCATCGGATGAAGCAGAAAATCCCGCTTCACCATGTCTCATAATACAAACTTTCATCAATCTTTTATTAGCGTAATTTTAATTGGAAGATCATGCATTCTGCACCGCAGCAAAAAGTAAATGTTGCAGATAATTTAAAACCATCATTAACTTTTTCTATATTACTATTAATTTCACAAGGTTCCGTTTCAACAGCTTTGGCAGCTTGTGTCAATGATGCTAATTTAGCTTGGGCTTCTGATTCTGTTGCAAAGACATGCTCATACTCAGCGCTGCAATCTTCATTGTCAATAATAGTACCAACATCTACACAACAACACGCTGGGGTTTCATTCGCTTTACATTTGTTTAAAGAATCTGTCATGCTATACCTCTATTTACCGATTAATTTTACACATAGTATACTCTTAATCATAACTAAGGGCAAAATGTAAAAAGCTTTATTATAACTCAAACTTTTGGGGTATATTAGAACCTTATTTTTATTTTTCTCAATCAATTAAATAATATAATGCAGCAAAATAATCACGTCCGAAAAATGGCGATTTTAGTTGCCGCAACGTTCTTCATGGAAAATCTGGACGCGACGGTAATCACCACTGCAATACCTGCAATGGCAAAATCATTTTTAACTAATCCACAAGATTTATCTATTGGTATTAGCGCTTATATGTTAGCGCTTACAATTGGTTTACCTGCAAGTGGCTGGATAGCAAATCGTTTTACAGCGTATCGGACTTTCTCCATTTCGATTGTATTATTCATGTTAGCGTCAATATTGTGTGCTTTATCGACCAGTCTGACCATGTTTACCATCGCAAGGTTAATTCAAGGATTAGGTGGATCTTTAATGGTACCAGTAGGCAGAACTGTTGTATTAAGTCGAACCGAAAAACAGCATCTGGTTAGCACAATTTCGATTCTAGTTTGGCCCGGCTTAATTGCGCCATTGATGGGACCAATTATTGGTGGATTCTTTGCTCAATATTTCACTTGGCATTGGATATTTATTCTTAATATTCCCTTAGGTTTTATCGCTCTGTTTTTCGCTCATCGACTGTTACCCAAAGAGCAACCTGAAAAGCGTACATTTGATAGTGTGGGCTTTATCGCTTGTGGTTTAGGCTTATTACTGTTTGTTTATGGGCTAGAAATGGTTTCTCATTCAAATCATAGCCTCTGGCTGGGTCTTGCCATTTCTTTTGTCGGTAGTTTAGTATTAATCTTTGCCTATTATCATCTTACGCATACGCAGTGCCCATTAATCAGCCTGTACGCGTTTTCAAAACGCACATTTAGAATGACCTTTTTTGGCGGTTCATTAATACGAATTGGTTTAAACAGTGCACCATTTATCTTACCTCTTATGTTTCAAGTCGGCTTTGGATGGTCGCCATTAACCGCTGGTTCGTTACTACTTTCACTATTTGCAGGCAATATTATCCTTAAAACCGTTAATACTCCATTAATACACAAGTTTGGATTCCGTAAAATTCTTATCGTTAATGGTTTGTTACTGTCATTTAGTTTTGTATTATGTGCTCTTTTCACACCAGAAACACCAATCATATGGATTATATTGGTTCTATTCTTTTCAGGTGGTGCGCGTTCTATCCAATTTACCACAATCACAACACTTAGTTTTTCAGAAATTGATAAAAACGAAATACAAAGCACCAACATCTTATCAACCATTTTTCAACAATTAAATAACGTACTGGGTATTGTTTTAAGTGCGTTATTTCTATTTATTGCTTCCAACTATAATGGGCATAGCCAAACGGGTTTAATGGTTGAAGATTTTCAATTAGCGCTGTTTATGGTGGCAGGAATGACTTTACTGGCGATGATTGACTTCATTACTTTACCTACAAATGCAGGCAACAATCTAAAAGAAAAACAATAAAAAAAACCTCTACCATAAAGATAGAGGTTTGCAACAATCAAAACTAAAAAGTATTAACACTAAAATGTATTAAAACTTAGGCGCTGCTGGACGACCACGTTTTTTAGGTGAACTTTTGTTATCACCAGCATCAGATTTAGTACTTTTACGACCACGCTTAGTTTCCGAAGTATTACCACTAACTAAGCTCATTTTCATCGGTTGGTTAAGTACTCTTACCTTTTCAAAATGTTTTAAGATATCTTTTGGCATACCTTTTGGTAACTCAACAGTTGAGTAAGTTTCATAGAGCTTAATATTACCAATGTAGCGACTACTGATATCTGCTTCATTTGCAATTGCACCTACAATATGACGTACTTCAACACCGTTTTCTTTACCCACTTCAATACGGTACATATCCATTTCACCAACATCACGGCGTTCTCGACGTTTTGGCGTTTCACGATTATCACCACGTAAACGGCGCTCACCTCCACGATTATCGCGATCGCGCATTTCACGTGACGGCTTAAATACCGGGTCTGGTGGTAAAATTAATGGACGTTCACCTTGAGCTAATTTTAATAACGCTGTAGCAATCGTTTCAAGATCAGCTCCACTATCAGCTTGTATTTGCGCTAACAAGGTTTGATATTGTGGTAAATCACTACTTTCAAGTTGTTTTTGAACTTGTTCAGTAAACTTCGCTAAGCGACGCGCTTCAAGCAGATCTTTTGATGGTAAGTCCACTTCTGGAATAGTTTTCTTAATTGTTTGCTCAATATTTTTAAGTAAACGACGTTCGCGGCTATCAACAAATAAAATTGCACGACCGGCACGACCTGCTCGCCCTGTTCGTCCGATACGGTGAACATAAGATTCTGAATCTAAGGTGATATCATAGTTGATAACTAAGCTGATACGCTCAACATCTAAACCACGAGCTGCAACGTCGGTTGCAATTAAAATATCTAAACGACCATTACGTAATCGATCTAATGTTTGTTCACGTAATTGTTGTGTCATATCACCGTTTAAAGCAGCACAGCTGTAACCATGTTTTTCGAGCACTTCTGCAACATCTAAAGTCGCTGATTTTGTACGAACAAAAATAATTGCCGCATCAAAATCTTCAGCTTCTAAAAAGCGAACAATCGCTTCATTTTTTCGCATACCACGAACAAGCCAATAGCTCTGTTCAATATCTGGTGCAGTTTGGTTAGTGCCTTTGATTTGTACTTCTTTAGGATTATGCATAAATCGTTTAGTAATACGACGAATTGGCGCAGGCATTGTCGCTGAAAATAGTGCTGTTTGATGATCTTCAGGAATTGTCGCCATGATGCTTTCAACATCATCAATAAAGCCCATTCTTAGCATTTCATCAGCTTCATCTAGCACTAATCCTTTAAGATTAGAAAGATCTAACGTTTTACGATTTAAATGATCAAGTAAACGTCCTGGTGTACCGACCACAATTTGAGGTCCTTGCTTTAATGCTCTCAATTGAACGTCATAACGTTGACCACCATATAATGCTAATACTTTTATTCCTTTCATATATTTTGAATATTCTGTGCAAGCATCAGCAACTTGAATCGCAAGTTCACGCGTTGGCGCTAAAACTAAAAGTTGTGGTGCTTTTAGGTTTGCATCAATATTCATTAAAAAAGGAATTGAAAATGCAGCGGTTTTACCACTACCTGTTTGTGCCATACCCAATACATCGTTACCTGCTAATAATAGAGGAATACATTCAGATTGGATTGGTGATGGTTTGCTAAAACCAAGATCATTTAATGCGTTAAGGATATCCTCAGATAAACCAAGGTCAATAAAAGAAATTTCTTTTGTCATGTAAACTCGCTTAAAAATTTTGAATATACAAACTTACTTTTGGTTAACCAAATTAAGCATTTTGATCAACGAATGACAGTAATCGTTAAATTATTACTGTTTCAAACAAAGAAAGTTTATATAAATTTATGCCAGCTCACTAAATTGAAAATTTACAACTCACCCCAATAACTAACTGCCGATATTGACTCAACTACAATCCAATGTATATAAAATAAATAAATTTAAAGTTAAATGATATTTATTTAAAAGATGATAAAACTAACTGTATTATCAAATGTTGAGAATATATTTTTTGGCAAATCAGAACTACGCTATAACAATATTTTCACTTTTAAACTGGCATGACCCATGTTACTTTTCATTTTCTTCAAGTAACTTCATTTCATAGAGCGCCTGTTGATGTTCAACAAAGTTATAAATATTATTAGCTAAAGCATATTTAAATAACATTTTAGCACGCTCGTTATTACCTTTACTTTGATAATATTTACCTAAATAAAAGTAGGCTTCGCAAAGACGTTCGGCTAACTGCCGGTTACTTTCAACGCCTTGTTGAAGATTTTGCATTAACTTAGATTCATTAATCTTACCTAAATAAAATGCAATAATATCGCTACTATAAATCGTTTTATCATTTATTAGATCATAACGTTTTTGTAGCTTATTTTGTGCAGCTTCATTATCTATCTCTCTGTCAATCAAATAAAGCCATAAAATTCTGATCGGTTCATTCACATCAAATTGATAGAATTGATATGCATCGCGTTCTGCTGATTGATAATGGCCAGTACGGTATAAAGTAATGGCACGATTTAAATAAGCATAAACATATGTTGGATCAAGTTCAATTGTCGTATTAAAGGACATTAAGGCATTGTCAAAATCCCCTTCACGTAAAGCATAAGTTCCCATGAAATTATAAATGTCTGGAATTTCAGGATTGAATTCCATCAAATAACTAAAATCACTTTGTGCAAATGCTTTAAAGCCTAGTGAATCGTAGACAACGCCACGTTGAAATATAAGCTGTATCCGCGTTACTGCATCAATATCTTTTTGAGATAACTGTTGACTAATCTGTGCAATTTTCAATTCATCATCATACGAAACTTGCTCAGGAACAGCAAGTAAAGGCTGAGAATTAGAACAACCTGACATAAGAATAATCGCTAATGAAAAGCTTAGAATTCTCATCAGGTTGAACTGTCTCATCTTAACTCCTAGTGAATAATTTTTTATTCGGAAGTTTGAGCTGTTTCTGTCGTTGGTTCAACAGCATCTTTCATGCTCAAACGAATTCGACCTTGTCGATCAATTTCTAAAACTTTAACATTCACTTCTTGTCCGACTTTTAGATAATCAGAAACTTTTTCAACGCGATGGTCGGCGATTTGTGACACATGGACAAGACCTTCTTTACCACCGATAATTGAAACGAAAGCACCAAAATCAACAATTCGTGTTACTTTACCTGTATAAATTTTGCCAAGTTCAACTTCAGCAACTAAATTGTTAATGCGCTCCATTGCATCTTTCGCTTTATTACTGTCTGAAGCAGCAATTTTAACAGTACCATCATCAGCGATTTCAATGGTAGTGCCGGTCTCTTCGGTCAAGGCTCTAATGGTTGCGCCACCTTTACCAATGATATCGCGAATTTTATCCGGATTGACGTTCATAGTATAAATACGCGGTGCAAATTCTGAAATCTCTTGACGAGGTTTATTAATCGCTTGTTCCATCACACCTAAAATGTGTAAACGAGCGCCTTTTGCTTGATTAAGCGCAATTTGCATAATTTCTTTAGTGATACCTTCAATCTTGATATCCATTTGCAACGCACTCACACCTTCACGAGTACCCGCTACTTTAAAGTCCATATCACCAAGATGATCTTCATCACCTAAAATATCAGATAAAACAACAAATTTATCACCTTCTTTCACTAGACCCATTGCGATTCCAGCTACAGATGATTTAATTGGTACACCCGCATCCATAAGAGCTAATGACGCACCACATACAGAAGCCATTGAAGATGAACCATTTGATTCTGTAATTTCAGAAACGACACGAACAGTGTAAGGGAACTCTTCAATGCTTGGCATTACTGCTGCAACACCACGTTTAGCTAAACGACCATGACCAATTTCACGACGTTTTGGCGAACCAACCATACCCGTTTCACCAACTGAATATGGAGGGAAGTTATAATGCAATAAGAAGCGTTCAGTGTATTCACCAGTTAACTCATCAATAATTTGAGCATCACGTTCAGTACCTAAAGTGGCTGTTACTAATGCTTGAGTTTCACCGCGAGTAAATAGTGCACTACCGTGAGTTCTTGGTAATACATTTGTACGAATATCAAGCGCACGAATCATATCTTTTTCACGACCATCGATACGTGGTTCACCAGCAATAACGCGTTGACGAACGATTTGACTTTCTAAATCAACAATAATATTGATGACTTTGTTTTCATCAAGTTCTTCGTCTTGTGCTTTAAGGGCCGCAAGCACATCTTCTTTAATTGTATCGATTTGAGCATAGCGCGCTTGTTTTTCAGTAATTCGATAAGCTTCACCTAAGCGGTCTTTTGCTAATTCAGAAACGGCATTATAAAGCGCTTCATCTTTAACTGGTGCAACCCAATCCCATTTTTCGCAATTAGCTTTGGCGACAAACTCATTAATATTATCAATGACAACTTGTTGTTGGTCATGACCAAATACGACCGCTGCTAACATTTGATCTTCAGTTAATAAATCAGCTTCAGATTCAACCATTAATACCGCACTTTTAGTACCAGCAACCACTAAGTCTAAACGGCTTGTTGCTAGCTCTTTTACTGATGGATTTAAAACAAATTCATCATTAATAAAGCCCACACGTGCAGCACCAATTGGTCCATGGAAAGGCACGCCAGATAAGCATAGTGCAGCAGAAGCACCAATCATCGCAACCAAATCAGGGCTAACATCTGGGTTAACTGATACGACTGTTGCAATGATTTGAATCTCATTAACAAAACCTTCTGGAAATAATGGACGAAGTGGACGGTCGATTAAACGAGCAATTAAAGTTTCACCTTCACTTGGGCGACCTTCACGTTTAAAAAATCCACCTGGAATACGTCCAGCAGCATAAGTACGTTCTTGGTAGTTAACTGTTAAAGGGAAAAAGTCTTGACCTTCTTTAACTTTTTTATCAGCAACAACAGTTACAAATACAGCCGTGTCATCCATATTAACCATTACGGCAGCAGTTGCTTGACGAGCCATAATGCCTGTTTCTAAAGTAACGGTATGACGGCCATATTGAAATTTTTGATATGTCGGATTAAACAAAATAATGTCCTCTTGTAGTAATTTTGTTGAAGTTTAATATTTTGATAGAGAGCAGCACAACTTAAGTTATGATACTGACTTCAACAATGTGGGGATAATCAACAAAAGATTATTTCACTGTCACGACTAATGACAAATCTATAAATTATAGAGCTCTCATTAGTCGCGCGAAACATGAGATATAATCTTTTACTTTTGAGCTCAGCATTATATCAGAGCCCTAATTTTTCACAACGAAAAAGAGGCCTAAGCCTCTTTTCAAGTAGATTATAAATTAGCGACGTAAACCTAATTTTTGAATCAATTGGCTATAACGATCGAAATCTTTACGACGTAAATAATCTAATAATTTACGACGGCTAGATACCATGCGTAACAAACCACGACGGCTATGGTGATCTTTCTTATGTTCAGAAAAATGACCTTGTAAGTCATTAATACGTGCAGTTAAAAGTGCAACTTGAACTTCAGTTGAACCAGTGTCGTTAGTACCACGACCAAAGTCGGCAACGATTTTCGCTTTAGCTTCTACAGTTAGAGACATAATAAACCTCTTAAATTAACATAAAATATGGAATGACCGATCTCTAATTCAGACACTCCTCGATATTCATATATTAGATATATGAATCGTGCGCAATTATACTAGAATTTACTGAAATAGCAATTTGATTTGTTCCTTTTGCATTAGTATTACTTGAGAGTAAAGCCATATTCTTCTTGAATGAGTTTTTTAAGTGCTTCAATGTAATTTTGTGCCGACATACTCAATTGTACTTTTTGAGATGTGATCCATCCTACTAAGATTTTTTCTTTGACTTTGAGCGGTATAGATAAAATATCAGAGCCATTTAAATCCTTGCTCAATACTCCAGTACTTATAGTATAACCATTCAGGCCATGTAGTAGATTGAATAAAGTTGCTCTATCGCTAACATGGATACTTTTTTTATGGTATTCCGTACTCAAAATCTCTTCCGAAAAATAAAACGAATTATACTCACCTTGTTCAAACGATAAGTAAGGATACTCTTCTAAATCATTTAAAGTTAGCGATTTCATATCAGATAAAGGATGATTGGTGCTAATAAATACGTGAGGATCTGCTTCAAATAATGGGTTAAACGTTAGCCGATGTT
This sequence comes from Gilliamella sp. B14448G11, assembly GCF_016101765.1. Classification (NCBI taxonomy): domain Bacteria; kingdom Pseudomonadati; phylum Pseudomonadota; class Gammaproteobacteria; order Orbales; family Orbaceae; genus Gilliamella; species Gilliamella sp. B14448G11. Next base: position 97,633 of record NZ_JACFPX010000004.1, read on the forward strand.
CTTTCAATAAACGCAAGATCACCTTTTGGTTAAAATCGTTAATATATAAGATGCCAACTTCACTACGTAAATTAGCCACATCAGTAATAATATCGTAAGTTCGGGTTTCTCTTAAGGTAAATTCATATTCATCTGTGTGATTTTTTTTAATCAAATTAACAAATGCATTTACCGCAAAAGCATAATGCTGAGTTGAAATGCTACACAGCTGTTTAGAGGGCTCTTTTTTAGCATAGTGCTGTTCTAATAGTTCAGCTTGATCCAAAACTTGTTTAGCATACCCTAAAAACTCTACACCATCAGTTGAAAGTGAAACCCCTTTTGATGTTCGAACAAAAATCTCAATACCAAATTCAGCCTCTAACTCTTTTACTGCGGTTGATAAACTCGGTTGAGTAATATATAAATTTTTAGCCGCTTCATTAATTGAACCTGAGCGAGCAATTTCTAAAATATAACGTAATTGTTGTAATTTCATAACATCAAATAGATTATCGTCAAAAGTAAAATAGGTTAAATTAAACAAGCTTTATAATTATTTGCTTATCTAAAATATCCTATACATCATAACTTGCATAGCAAAAATTGTATGTAATGAATTTTATGCCATTTGATTTAAACTTTAGATAATCTTTATCAAAAGATGATTCGATAGAACGTATGAAACATACTATTAATAAATTTTTACTGAAACATAGGCGTGACCTCAAACTTTTTTACAAAAAATAAATAATAGTTAAAAATGAGACTGATAAACGCCGTATTTTTTAAATTAATTATCTGATTTATCTTATTTTATTATTGTTATCCGTTAATAACTGAATTTAATAAAAGTTTTTACTGAAACGTAGGCATGACCTCAAACTTTTTTACAAAAAAATAAATAACAGTTAAAAACGAGACTGATAAATGCTGTATTTTTTATATCAATTATTTGATTTATATTATTATTGTTATCAGTTAATAACTGAATTTAATAAAAGTTTTTTGCTGAAACATAGGCATGACCTCAAATTTTTTTACAATGGTTCTAAATAGATATATATTGTGAAAAATAAATATTTTCGGCTTATATCATATTTAACTCCGATGACATTATAAAATTATAAGATCGCTTAAAAAACACAAAAAAGTTGGTGCAAATTTGCATGTCACTATTTTAATAATAAAACAATAAATTATAATTGGTCTGTTACCTATACACATGGGAATAAACCGAGCTGGCTTTGAATGCGGTTAAAAATAATAGCCAGTTCTCTGGGATAAACTCTGGGTTTTATTTAATGTATTCGCTCCCTATTTTATAAGCTAGAAACTCGTCAATTTGTTTTAAATAACAACTTGTAATATAGACTACGGTAAATTTCATTTATTATTTGCAGTAAAGTTTAAAAAATAGTATTGAGAAATTAGAGTAAAAGACAGGATTTAAGAATAATATTGGTTAATTTTAGATTTTTTATTTTTTCGGAAGTTTATTGTTCTAATAATTTATTTAAAATCAATCGACATTTCAATATTAAAACAAGTTAAAAAAGCTGAGTTTATAAACATAATCGCTTTTGCGATTATTGTAGTAAGTTTGTTACTACTTAAATCGCAAACTAATCTTATATAAATTCTGCAATATCTCTTTTTTTGCTGTTATACAGGATTCAACAATTTGAACGACACTTTCTAAAAGAAATTTTCATAAATCAGTTTAATGCTCATAATAGTAGAAACCGTAATAAGCATTGGTCTTATTAATTTACGCCCTTTAGCAATAACCATTTTAGCGCCTAATCTTGCTCCAATAAACTGACCAACCAGCATGACAAGACCAATCGACCATACCACTTGCCCGCCCATAATAAAAAATAGTAATCCAGCTAAATTTGAGGTGAAGTTAAGTACTTTAGTGTGGGCGGTAGCTTTGGTTAGATTAAATCCTGCCAATGTAATATATGCTAAAGCATAAAATGACCCGGCACCTGGTCCAAAAAAGCCATCATAAAAACCAATACCTAATGCAGGAATAAGAGCAAATTGGAGAACAGAAAAACGACTTTTACGATCACTTTCTCCAATCGTTGGGGATAATAAAAAATATAACCCTACACTAATCGTTAATATTGGCAGCAATAATTTCAAAAAATCGGTTTGGATATGCATTACCGATATTGTACCGATGGCTGAACCAACAAAAGCCGCTACAATTGCCCATTTTTGTTGGTTTAAATCAACCATCCTTTGCCGTATAAAATAGAGGCTCGCAGAAAATGAACCACCACAACTTTGCAATTTGTTGGTGGCTAATGCACTTGCTGGTGATAAACCAACCGCCAATAATGCTGGTACGGTTAATAATCCTCCACCACCAGCAATTGAATCGATAAATCCAGCTAAAGCAGCAATAGCAAATAATAATAAAAGTAGTTCATAACTCATAATTCATTTACATCATTACACTGAGCGCGATAACGAAGATAGTGATCCATTAAAACAATAGCGACCATTGCTTCAGCAATTGGCACGGCTCTTATACCTACGCATGGATCATGCCTGCCATGTGTTGATACTTCAACACTTTCACCATGAATATTAATTGATTGACCAGCAATTTCAATACTCGGCGTCGGTTTTAATGCAATACTGGCTAAAATAGTTTGCCCTGAGCTAATTCCACCCAAAATACCACCGGCATGATTAGATAAAAAACCTTGTGGCGTTATTTCATCACGGTTTTCACTACCACGTTTATTGATAACATCAAAACCATCACCAATTTCTACACCTTTTACGGCATTAATACTCATGAGCGCATGAGCTAGTTCGGCATCTAATCTATCAAAAACAGGCTCACCTAAACCAACAGGTACATTTTCAGCAACAATACAAACTTTAGCACCGATTGAATCACCTTCTTTTTTTAATGATCTTAGTAATTGATCTAGCTCATCAAGTTTACTTTCATCAGCACAAAAAAATGGGTTTTGTTCAACTTGTTGCCAATCTTTTAATTGACATTTTATCTCACCCATTTGAGCTAGATAGCCACGAATGGTAATCCCTAATTTTTCATGCAAATATTTTTTTGCTATTGCACCTGCCGCAACTCGCATAGCAGTTTCACGCGCGGAAGAACGCCCCCCTCCTCGATAATCACGAATCCCATATTTATGTTGATAAGTGTAATCAGCATGACTCGGTCTAAAAATATCCTTAATTTGGCTGTAGTCTTGTGAACGTTGATCGGTATTTTCGATCAATAGGCCGATACTGGTTCCCGTTGTTACTCCATCAAAAACGCCTGATAAGATTTTTACTTGGTCAGCTTCACGCCTTTGAGTGGTATAACGCGATGAACCAGGACGACGACGATCAAGATCATATTGCATATCTGATTCAGTCAAAGCAAGACCAGGCGGAACGCCATCAACAACACAACCTAGCGCAATGCCATGTGACTCTCCAAATGTTGTAACTTTGAATAATTTTCCAATTGAGTTTCCAGCCATAATAATTTTTCCGTATATTAAAAACAGCTTATTTAAAACAGTGTTGATATTGAATTAATTCTTCACGCGTGATAGAAAAAACACCTAATCCGCCACGTTCAAATTCCAACCAATTAAAAGGAACTTGAGGATATTGTTCTTGTAAGCTAACCCAGCTATTTCCTACTTCACAAACTAATATTCCTTGTGGTGATAGATAATTAATTGCATCACTTAAAATTCGTTTAACGATGTCTAAACCATCAAATCCGGCTTCAAGTGCTAATTTTGGTTCATAGGAAAATTCATCAGGCAAATCGTCCATATCTTCATTATCAACATAAGGAGGATTAGTAACAATAAGATCATATTGTTTTGCTGGAATATCATTGAATAAATCAGATAGCATTGGTGTAACTCGAAAATTCATTTCGTGCAAGTCAATATTTTGTTGTGCTACATCCAACGCTTCTAATGAAATATCAGTGATGTCAACTTGTGCCTCAGGAAAAGCATAAGCACAAGCAATACCAATACAGCCGCTACCTGTACAGAGATCTAAAATCTGTTGGGGTGGCTGTGATAATAAAGATTGGAAATGATTATCAATTAATTCACCAATCGGAGAACGTGGAATCAATACACGTTCATCAATGTAAAAACTGTGTCCACAAAACCAAGCTTGATTAGTTAAATATGGCGTTGGCACTCGATCACTAATCCGTTTTTGGATAATATCGAAAAGCTCTTGTTTTTCGTCATTGGTAAGATTTGCAGAATAAAATTCGGTAGGAATAAACAATGATAAACCCAAAGTGGCTAAGATAAGTTGTTTAGCTTCATCGATAGGATTATCTGTTCCGTGACCTAAGAAAACATCTGATAGACTAAGTTGTGATGATGTCCAGCGTATAAAATCCTGAACCGTGCGTAAGTTTTCCATAATGGCTCCAATGATTAAGGAGAGGGAAGGTATTACTCGTCACTTCCGTTCACATTATAATGAGGAAATGCACTAAATTAATATTGAAAGTGACTAATAACAATCACGATGAGCAAAAAGGCTTTCCACTTCCAATAACTAAAAATTAATATGGCGGTGAGGAAGGGATTCGAACCCTTGATACGTTGCCGTATACACACTTTCCAGGCGTGCTCCTTCAACCACTCGGACACCTCACCATCTATTTACAACCTGCTTTAGAAGAGCAGGTTGCATACTATAATAATCCCAAGCGAATTAATCAAGCTTTTTTAATTCATGCAAACAATGGCGCCAAACACAATCAAAACCGATACAATTGCAGTTGCAGTCATTAAAGCGTATTTCAAATCTGTACACATGTTTATTATCTCCAATCGTTTTAATATTTATTCATCTAGTTTTTAATAGGTGATCTAAGTGAAATAATCTCTTGAGTTAATTTTTTATCTTCAATATTTGGGTATTTAGATATCAAATCCAACAATATTTCAACTGATTCGTTTAGATAAGCATCGGGTTGCTTATAATCTTTAGGTAAATCTTCTAATTTAGTAATAGGAGGTTTGCCTTCTCGAGCTAAACGTTCATTCATTCTTTTTAAATCGCGATTTTCATAACTTTTTTGTTCTGCTTCACGATTCTTTTTATTGAGAGACACAATATATCGACGATCCTTTTTATCATTAAGCTCTTTAATATCCTGATCAATATAGACAAACTCTGGATTATTTGAAATTCGTGCTAAATGTTCTGATTTCAAATAAGGCAATATTGGTTTTATATTAGTTAGAGTTAAATATTCAGATGATGGAATTTTATCCCACGGCATAGCGTTATCTAAGAAACGTTCACCGGTTTCATCGTCATATTTAGTTTTACTCATTTCAATATCAGGCTCGACACCTTTAAGTTGTGTACTATCACCATTGATACGATAAAATTTTTGCACGGTATACTGAATACCACCAAGCTCAGGCCAATTAGGATGAAGTCTAGCATCAGTTTGATAAGCAATATTTCGAGAGGTTTGCACCGTCCCTTTACCATAAGTTGTTTCACCAACTATTACAGCTCGACCATAATCTTGCAATGCCGCGGCAAATATCTCGGAAGCAGAAGCACTATAACGATTAACCATTACAACAATCGGGCCTGTATATTCGATGCCTTTATTTTTATCATCATAAACAATAACTTTTTGAAGATTATCACGAACTTGAACAACTGGTCCATAATCTATAAAAAGTCCTGTCAAAGAGATAACTTCAGCTAACGAACCACCACCATTATTACGTAAATCGATAACCAGACCTTGTAACTTAGCTTTATTGGCTTCCAACAAAAGTGATTCAACTTTGTCGGTTAAACCCATATAAAAACTTGGTATATCAATAACACCAACTTTTCCTCTTTGATTATCAACAATATTTAATTTTGCTTCACGATCTTCAAAGTGAATCTTATCTCGAGTAAGCTCAATAACTTTTGATTTGCTGTTATTACCGGCAGGTAATATTTCGAGTTTAACCACTGTTCCTTTAGGACCACGAATTTTGTCAACGATATCATCTAAACGCCAACCAATTACATCTTCTATTGGAGAATTACTTTGCCCAACACCAATGATTTTATCACCAACGGCAATCGATTTACTTTTCTCAGCCGGACCACCAGTAACAAAAGACATGATTACTGTATAATCATCTTCTTGGCTAAGCGTTGCACCGATACCTTCAAAAGATAAACTCATTTCAGAATCAAAATCACGCTTTTTACGTGGCGCTAAATAACTGGTATGAGGATCAATTTCACGCGCAAGTGCATTCATAAATACTTGAAAAGCATCTTCATTATTTGATTGTTCAATGGTTTTTAAAACTCGGTTATAACGTTTGGTTAACGTTTCTCGAATTTGAGTTTCATTTTTTCCAGATAAAGATAAACTAAGTTCATCATATTTAACGCGCTTATCCCAATAAGAGTCGAGCTCTTTTTCAGTGGTTGGCCAAGATATATCTTCACGATTAAAATCAATTTCATCGTTAGTAGAAAAATCCATTGGGGATTGTAAAACTTTAAGCGCATACTTATAACGTTCATAACGTTTATACATTGCAAGATTATAAATATCGTAAGCAGTTTTTAAATTACCATCTAATAATTCTTGACCTAATAACTCTTGCCGATTGCGAAAAGTATCGACATCACTTTGAATAAATATCGCTTTACTACCATCTAACATTTTAAAATAGCGATCAAAAATTTTAGCTGAAAATGCACCGTCTAATGCAAAGTTACGATAATGAGCTTGAGTAAAAAAGTTCGTTACTCGCTTAGCTACGACTTGATGAACATCATCCTGTTTAAGTACTGGTAATGATTCCATGTCAGGCTGTTTGGCATGAACACTCAAACTTAAAATACATAATGCAAGGCTTAATTTAATAGTGCCTTTGAGTAATTTATTCATTCAAATTCTCTATTTAGTAATAATATGTTCTGGTTTAACAGTTAATTCCATTCCAGAGCCAACATTTACTTTGATATGCTCTTTTTCAATATTAATGATTTGTACTCTTAACGGTTTATTGCCTAATATTACTTTAACATAGTCACCCACTTTTAAAGTTTTAGCTTTTTTCACAGGGGGACGTGGATTTTTACGTTTTTCTTTTTGTGTCCGTTCTTTTAAACGCTCTTTTGCTTTCTGCTTACTTTCTTTTAGCTGTTGTTGGGCATATTCCATTTGTTCTTTGCTTATAATCTCATCTGGATTTCCATCTAAATCAATACGATGAGCACCTTCTTTAATGCTGTATAAATAACGCCAACTCATTGTATAAGCGCGTAAAGCAACGCGAAGTTTTGTTTTACTTAGTGCTTCACTATCCAATCGTGAAAGGATATCTTGAAAAATTCCAATTTTTAGAGGTTTCGCTTCACCTTCGAGAGTAAAACAATTTGGAAATTGTTGAGTTAAATATGCAATAATATCTTTACTATTTGTTAATTGAAACTGACTTTCCATTGTTTATTCCATAGCAACTAAATTGATTTTTTACTAGCGTTAGAGTATATCGCAGCTTGGGCAATAACACTAACTATCTTTTTTATGTTTATTGATAAAACTTATAAAATCTTTAATACCATTTCGCATCAACCATGATATAACAATTGACTTTTCATCAACAGATAACTGTTCAAATGCTGTCATCCATATTTGCAATGGGTCAATTGGCGGAACAACATAAGTTGCACTTTCTTCCTCAAGATACAATGCTCTTTTGACACTAAGAGGTAAGCTATTTATATGATATTCTAAAGCCTTTCCTCGAACACCTGTTCTTTTGCGTGCAGTCCAATTTTCAGATCTTGCTTTACGATTAACACCTTGTATCGTTGATGGCATCCCGGCAATACTTAATAGCTCTTTTGATGAGAACCATTCTTTCATTTTTATTATCCCATTTCAACACAATAAGAAAAAAATACAGAAATTAAAGAAACTTTGATACAATAAATAAGAAACAAGAAATCATAAATAACTATAGTTAGATTATAAACTTACTTGTTTTAGTAACATCAAAGCATAACATAGATATACAAGGTTATAAACAAAGAGGAAATAAAAAATGAAAATAAATTCTAGTGATTGGCATCCTGCAGACATTATTGCCGCACTAAAAAAGAAGGGGACAACTCTTGCTAATCTATCTCGACAATCAGGTCTAAGTTCATCAACGCTTAGTAATGCTTTAGCTCGACCTTGGACAAAAGGAGAGTTCATTATTGCCCAAGCGCTAGATTTAGAGCCTAATGAAATTTGGCCAAGCCGTTATATTGATTCAATCACCAACGAACCGATAAAACGCGTATTACGACTTACAACCACCACAAAGAAGAAGAAAAAACGAAAATCAACGAGTAAACGAAAAAAAATTAATAAAGAATGATGAAACTATGGAAACATATAGAAATAAAATATTTTCTATATTCATTATAGATTAAATTTTAGTTGATCTTGAACGTTACCAAACATATGGTATCATTCACATACATGGAGAAAAAACATTAATTATCAGGCTACAATATAATGAAAAATGTTAAGAAGTTCTTTATCGCTTTATTCTTAATAATAATATTATCGAGTTGTTCACAAAATAATTTTATAGAACAAGGTACACCACTAAGTAAAGACAAAGTTAGTAGTATAGTTGAAGGTTCAACAACTGAGTCACAAATAATATCATTATTTGGTGAACCAGTAAGTAAGAAAGTGATTAATTCTGATGAAGTACAATGGACATACAAATATATTAGAAAGATTTCAACCAGCCATTTAATTATTGGCGAAACCCAATCTAATACTATTAGCGGAACACTGGAAGTTATCATTTCGAAAGGTGTTGTAACTTGGTATAATTATAATGAAAATCATGAACAAAAAAGATGGTAGTTAAACTTACTTTATCTAATACCGATAGCACATTGTTATAATGTGCTATTAGAGTGAGCAAGTTAATTAATTGATGCATCATCAAGTATGATCCTACCTTTTCCGGCAATATCTGTATAAAAAAGTATATACTTTATCCACCTGCCTATTCAAAAACCGACATTACTGGACAAAATCATACATTAAGTTATACTCATTGATGAAATTAACCAGACAATCGCTGCTTTGTTGTAGTCCTTTGTAAAAAGGAGACAAACAGAGGGGAGGAAAGTCCGGGCTCCATAGGGCAGAGTGCCAGGTAACGCCTGGGGGATGTTGGCGTGAGCAAACATTCACGACTAGTGCAACAGAAAGTATACCGCCGATGACTTATTTATAAGTACAGGTAAGGGTGAAAGGGTGCGGTAAGAGCGCACCGCGCAACTGGTAACAGTTGTGGCACGGTAAACTCCACTCGGAGCAAGGTCAAATAGGGATTCATTGGCGCGGCCCGCGTTGAATCCGGGTAGACTGCTTGAGCTAATGCGTGAGTATTAGCCTAGAGGAATGATTGTCCACGACAGAACCCGGCTTATCGGTTAATTTCGCCCTCTTCTTTATAAATTTATCTTTAATATTAAAATTGCTTCTTCTTTGCAGACCAACGTTTAAATGCTAGCCATAAAGAGAAAATTAATCCTAATACCAATAGAAAAACTGGAATCAACATAAGAAGAGACATTATTTGTTTTTCATATTTATTAAAGAATGGAGATAAACCAAATAAATAACCTAATGTTACAATTAAGAAAATCCATAATGTCGCACTGATCCAGTTATAAATATGAAATTTTCGACTATGCAGTCCTGATAATCCCGCCATCATTGGTAATAATGTACGTACAAAAGCAATAAATCGCCCAATAAATAGAGCTTGCAATCCATATTTATGAAATAACATTTCTGATTTTTTATGATATTTTTCAGGAATATGCTCCATCCAGCCCTGTACTAGCTTAGTGTTGCCCAACCAAAGACCTTGTATATAACCTAACCAAGTACCTAAAGCAGCTCCTGCAATTAAAATAACATTTATTAAACCAAAATGAAAAACATCAAGACTAATCAATACACCAGTTAAGAATAATAAACTATCGCCCGGTAAAAATGCTGCGGGTAATACACCATTTTCTAATAAGATGACAACAAATAACATACCATAAAGCGTCCAAAGCACATTAGGATTTGATAAAGTTGCAATATCCATATTAATAAAAGCATGATAAAGATTGATGATTGTTTCCATCTATTTAATTTCCCATTTTATTTATAGTTTTTAATTATTAATCGTTCCACCAACGGTTAAATTATTCACTTTTAAAGTGGGCTGTCCTACACCTACCGGAACACTTTGTCCTGCTTTACCACAAATACCAACACCTGAATCTAATGTGAGATCATTCCCTACCATCGATATTTGTTGCATGGTTTCAATGCCGGAACCAATTAATGTTGCGCCCTTAACTGGCGTAGTTATTTTTCCTTTTTCAATTAAATAGGCTTCTGATGTTGAAAATACAAACTTACCAGAAGTGATATCAACCTGACCTCCCGAAAAATTAGGTGCATAAAGGCCATAGTCAACGCTATTGATAATATCGTCGAAAGTTGATTCCCCTGCTAACATATAAGTGTTAGTCATTCTTGGCATAGGTAAGCATGCATATCCTTCACGACGACCATTGCCGGTTGAATGTGTGTTCATCAATTTAGCATTAGTCTTATCAAACATATAACCTTTTAAAATACCATTTTCGATAAGAACGGTTTTTTGACTTACGGTACCTTCGTCATCAATTGATAATGACCCCCTGCGATTTTCAATTGTTCCATCATCTACAATGGTACAGAGTTCTGACGTGACTTTTTCACCAATTTTTCCTGAGAATACCGAGCTGTTTTTGCGATTAAAATCACCTTCTAAACCATGCCCTACCGCTTCATGAAGTAGTACTCCTGGCCAACCCGCACCTAAAATTACAGGCATTGTACCTGCTGGGGCAGCTTTAGCTGACAATGAAACTAATGCTAATCTCACTGCTTCTCGAGTATAACTATCAGCAAAGCTTTCAGACGTTTTAGGATTAATATTTAAAAAATACTCATAACCAAAACGACCCCCACCGCCACTACCACCACGCTCACGTTTCCCGTCTTTTTCGACAATGACCGATACAGATAAACGTACTAATGGACGGACATCGGCGCATAGTGTACCATCAGTACCTGCAATCAAAATATCTTCATAACTACCAGTTAAACTGGCTGATACTTCAATTACATTTTTGTCAATTGACCTTGCTAACTGATCAATGTGTCGTAACAATGCAATCTTTTGCTCTTGAGAAAAAGAGTTAATTGGATTGATTGATGCATATATTGGTACCGTTTTAGCCGTTTTAAAAGGTGTGACAACAATTGGCGTTTGCTGTTTAGTGATTGAATTGGCTGCTAATACACTCTGCTCTAAACGATTTAAAGAGAACTGATCAGTATAAGCAAAACCGGTTTTTTCGCCAACAACTGCACGAACGCCAACACCTTGATCACGATGGAACGAAGCATTTTTAATAATGCTATCTTCCAGTACCCAGCTTTCATAATAACCAGATAAAAAGTATAAATCACCAAAATCAATTTGTCTTGAACTTAACATATCAAGCAAATGTGAAATATCACGTTGGCTTAAGTTATTAGGGTTGAGTAGCCGTTCACTCACTTGAGTTACTATCATAAATTCCTTAAATGTTAATTTATAATGCTATATTTTTGATATAAATCCATTATTATGTTATTTTTATACTGAAACGTATGTTTAACCTGAAACTTTTTTACACGTTATTGCTTTACATTAATACCACATCATATTGTTCTTGAATATAAAGTGGTTCAATTTTCACTTCAACTCTTTTACCAACAAAGACTTCAACTTCAGCAAGTGCATGTGATTCATCAATCGTTAAAGCATTCGCAACAGCAGATGACGCATAGACTAAAAAATATTCAGAACGATGAGCTTTATACACTCTAACAATTTCACGTAAAATTTCATTGCAAACAGTTTCAACTGATTTAACTATTCCTCGCCCCTTACAAGCTGGACATTCTTCACATAAAATATGCCCAATACTTTCACGAGTTCGTTTACGTGTCATTTCTACTAATCCCAATGTAGAAAATGAATTAATTGTCGTTCTGGCTCGATCTTTCGATAAAAAATCCTGCAATGATTGTAATACACGTTCTCGATGCAAATTTTCTTGCATATCGATAAAATCAATAATAATAATACCACCTAAATTGCGTAATCTTAATTGACGCGCAATAGCAATGGTTGCCTCTATATTAGTGTTAAAGATTGTCTCTTCTAAATTTCGATGACCAACAAATGCACCAGTATTAATATCAATTGTTGTCATGGCTTCGGTTTGGTCAATAATTAAATAACCACCCGATTTCAGTTTAACTTTGCGGTCTAATGCTCGTTGAATCTCATTTTCAGTATCATATAGATCAAATATTGGGATATTACCACGATAATGAAAGAGTTTATTAGTGACTTCAGGCATAAACTCTTGAGTAAAATCGACGAGAAGATCGTAAGTCAATTTAGAATCAACTAAAATACGTTCGATTGGATCACCAACAAAGTCTCTTAACACTCGCTGTGATAAAGCTAACTCACCATAAACTAGATTTTTACTGGTAGGACGAGCCATTCGTTCTTGAATTTTAGCCCATAGCCGTTTTAAAAAATTTGCATCTTGCTCAAGCTCATGAGCATTTGCACCCTCGGCAGCAGTTCTAACAATAAAACCACCGTCTGGGGTTACATATTGTTCAACAATATGTTTTAGCCTTTGACGCTCTTCTTCACTTTCTATGCGTTGAGAAGTAGCTACATGTGCAGAATTTTGACCTGGCATCAACACTAAATAACGTGATGGTAAAGTAATATCAGTTGTGAGTCGAGCGCCCTTAGTTCCTAAGGGATCTTTAACAACTTGTACCATTAAATCTTGTCCTTGACGGACTAGTTCAGAAATATCTTTTACTTGGAATTGCTCTTGTTCTGAATCTGACACACATTCAGTATGTGGCATGATATCTGATGCATGTAAAAATGCAGCCTTTTCAAGTCCAATATCGACAAATGCGGCCTGCATACCAGGTAAAATACGAATAATTTTTCCTTTATAAATATTACCGACAATACCTCGACGTGATTCACGATCAACGTGAATTTCTTGCAATACACCATCTTCAATATAAGCAACTCGTGTTTCAGACGGAGTTACGTTCATTAATAATTCAACAGACATACAGAAATATTCCCCTAATTAATTGCAAAGTTTTGTTTTATGCTTTGCAATAGCAGATATATCCATATCCATAAAAAGCCATCAACACAACTTGATAATAGTATATAAGGTGACATAGTAATTGTATGATAAATACTTACCTGAAATATAAAGATTAAAGCATTATAACATACCGAAATACCAAATAAGATAAAAGCCTGTTGCCATAAAGCTAAATTACTCAATAATTGGTATTTGAATACAAGTAAATAGGCAATTAAAGAATAGATGAAAGCATGTACACCTAATATTGTTCCCGAACATAAATCTATTATTAAACCGAAAACAAATGCAGTACCTATGCCAATCTGATAAGGAAGAGTAATTAACCAATAAGCGATAATTAATAAAAACAAATGTGGTTTAAATATATCATATGAAGGTGACCAAGGTATAATTTGAAAAAATAAGCCTATTAACAAAGTTAACCAAATAATTAATATGCTATTACGAGCCCTCATGTTTTACTCCTTGATCTCCCCATAGTAATAATAGATAGCGTAAACGTTTTAGATCGGCTGTCGGCGTTGCTGAAATAACCGGAGTTGAATCGCTAATATCAAGTTTGACAGAACTTACTACTGCAACAGGATAACCCTCAGGAAAACGACCATCTAGTCCAGAAGTTACTAATATGTCACCGACTTTGATATCAACATTATTTGGTAAAAAATCGAGCGTTAAATCATTACTGCATCCATTACCTACTGCCACCATAGAAATATCATTTCTTAATATTTGTACAGGTATTGCATGTTGATAATCACAAACTAAAATTGCCCGACTGGTTTTTTGAGCTGTTTCATAAATTTGTCCAACGATACCTTTATCATCAACGACAGGTTGACCAATATAAACACCGTCATTTTTACCTTTATTAATAACTACCTGATAAACATAAGGATCTGTATCAGCTAATATAACTTGAGCTGCCATTTTATGTTCATCATGTCTTAAAGGCGATCCTAGCAATTCTCTTAATCGATCGTTTTCATGTCTAAGATGCTCAAGCAATAACAGGTCTGTCTTTTTTTCAAGCAGTATATTATTTAAATTTGCATTTTCTTTTTCTAACGCTTCACGTGTCTTTGACATCTCATAAAGTGTGTCATAAGTCGCTTTTGGTGCATTTGAAATGTAATACAATGGCGAAATCATTGTATCTAAATAGTAACGAACCTCTTTAAACGGACGATAATTTAAATCTAATATTATCAATATAATAGATAATAGCAAAGATATAAATAACTGCACACTAAGAGGAGAACGTTTAGAAAAAAGTAATTTCATTATCCAGTACTTACCTGTTATATGCTTAAAATCTAATTAATTCAAGATATGACTCCGCCGACTATGTCGGCGGAAAAAGTGAAATGTTTATTAATTATCGATTTCATAAAAATTAAATTAATCAATAACTAGACAATAATTACTCTTCACTAAAGAGATCTCCTCCCTCCATATCAACCATATCAAGAGCTTTGCCACCACCTCGTGCTACACATGTAAGAGGATCTTCAGCAACAACCACATGAATACCGGTTTCAGCCGCTAGTAATTTATCAATATTACGTAATAGAGCACCACCGCCAGTTAACACCATACCATGTTCTGAAATATCGGAGGCCAGTTCAGGAGGACACTGTTCTAATGCAACTTTAACGGCACTTACGATACCACTTAGCGGTTCTTGAAGCGCTTCTAGAATTTCATTGGAATTTAAAGTAAAGCTACGAGGCACACCTTCGGCAAGATTTCGACCACGCACTTCAATCTCAAGAACTTCATCCCCTGGATACGCGCTTCCAATAACATGTTTAATTCGCTCAGCGGTTGCTTCACCAATTAACGCACCATAATTACGACGAACATAATTGATAATTGCCTCATCAAAACGGTCACCACCAATTCTTGCCGATGCAGAATAGACAACACCATTTAACGAAATAACAGCAACTTCAGTGGTACCACCGCCAATATCAACCACCATTGAACCAGTTGGCGATGAAACGGGTAAATCAGCACCAATAGCTGCTGCCATCGGCTCTTCAATTAAGTAAACTTCACGGGCACCTGCTCCTAATGCAGACTCACGGATAGCACGACGCTCAACTTGTGTTGCACCAACTGGCACACAAACTAAAACGCGAGGACTTGGTCTTAAAAAGCTATGACTATGCACTTGACGAATAAAATACTGTAACATCTTTTCAGTCACGGAAAAGTCAGCGATTACACCATCTTTCATTGGTCTAATCGCAGCAATATTGCCTGGAGTACGTCCTAACATCTGTTTCGCAGCCTGCCCAACAGCAGCGACACTTTTAGGTGTGCCTGTGCGATCTTGACGAATAGCGACAACTGAAGGTTCGTTTAGTACAATACCTTGACCTTTTACATAAATAAGGGTGTTAGCTGTACCTAAATCAATCGATAGATCATTTGAAAACAAGCCACGAACTTTTTTGAACATAATAAAAACTCTTCCTAGAAATAATCTTGTTTAAGTGTTAGTGAGTACTTGAAGCAAACTATAGGATAAAATACTTAATTTTAATTTTATATCGTATAAAATAGTATTCTAGTTATTTTTTAAAACCTGTTTGCTTCAATAACAATTAGGTTTATATATTGTATCGCAATTCTAAAATAATACCTAGAAAATAGTATAATAACAGTTTGTAAAGGAGAGATATATAATGACAAAATCTATTTTACAGTGTATGCTTCCGCGTTAATGTTGAGTTACTGCCTTATTATCACTTTAAAAGATTACTTTTTAGATATTAAGGATGCATTAAATTAATTGTTACTTATATCAAATAAACACGGTGTAATTCATGGATATACGCAAAATTAAAAAATTAATTGAATTAGTTGAAGAGTCAGGTATTTCAGAAATTGAAATCTCTGAAGGTGAAGAATCGGTTCGAATTAGTCGATCAATACCTACAACAAACTATTCAGCGCCAATACAAAACATTCAAATCCCTCAAGCAGCACCAGTTGTTGTTGCTCCTAACTCAGTTAGTGAAAGTGTGGCTGAAGCGGATCCTATTGCTCCAGCTCCAACAGGTACAACTATAAAATCACCAATGGTTGGAACGTTTTATCGCACGCCAAGCCCAGAGTCGAAAGCTTTTGTAGAAGTTGGTCAAACTGTCAATGTCGGTGATGTACTTTGTATCGTTGAAGCGATGAAAATGATGAACCAAATTGAATCTGAAAAAGCGGGTACAATTAAAGCTATTTTAGTTGAGAATGGTCAACCTGTTGAATTTGATCAGCCACTATTCATCATTGAGTAATATTAACTTATTTATAAGATTAAGAGATCGAATATGCTTGATAAAATTCTTATTGCTAACCGTGGAGAAATTGCTCTACGTATCCTACGAGCATGTAAAGAACTTGGAATTAAAACTGTCGCTGTTCATTCTTCGGCAGATAAAGATTTAAAACATGTATTACTTGCAGACGAAACTGTCTGTATTGGTCCAGCAGCTTCCGCTAAAAGCTACCTCAATATCCCCGCATTAATTTCTGCCGCCGAAGTTACTGGTGCAGCAGCAATTCATCCTGGATATGGTTTTTTATCAGAAAACGCTGACTTCGCCGAGCAAGTGGAACGTTCTGGATTTGTTTTTATTGGACCAAAACCTGAGACTATACGGTTAATGGGTGATAAAGTGTCAGCAATTCATGCCATGAAAAAAGCTGGCGTACCTTGTGTACCGGGTTCTGATGGTCCTTTAAGTAATGATATTGAAAATAATAAGCAGATCGCTAAACAAATAGGCTATCCGGTTATTATCAAAGCGTCCGGTGGTGGCGGTGGTCGTGGTATGCGTATTGTTCGGGAAGAAAAAGATCTTGAACAAGCAATTAAAATGACCAAATTAGAAGCAAAAACCGCTTTCAATAATGATATGGTTTATATGGAAAAATTCCTTGAAAATCCTCGTCATATTGAGATCCAAGTGCTTTCTGATGGTCAAGGTCATGCTATTTATTTAGGTGAACGTGATTGTTCAATGCAAAGACGTCACCAAAAAGTTGTTGAAGAAGCACCAGCGGTTGGCATTACCTCTAAAATGCGCAAATTCATTGGTGAACGCTGTGTTAATGCATGCATTGAAATTGGTTATCGTGGTGCAGGAACATTTGAATTCTTATTTGAAAATGGTGAATTTTATTTCATTGAAATGAATACGCGTATTCAGGTTGAACATCCAGTTACTGAAATGATAACAGGTGTGGATTTGATTAGAGAACAGATCTTAATTGCCGCAGGCAAACCTCTATCAATCAAACAAAGTGATATTGAAATCAAAGGTCATGCTATTGAATGCCGTATAAATGCCGAAGATCCTAAAACATTTATGCCTTCGCCTGGGAAAATTACTCGCTTTCATGCACCAGGTGGTTTTGGTATTCGTTGGGAATCACATATCTATGCAGGTTACACAGTACCACCTTACTATGATTCAATGATTGGTAAGCTAATTGCTTATGGTGAAACTCGTGATGTTGCTATTGCACGAATGAAAAACGCATTAGCTGAACTAGTGATTGATGGTATTAAAACAAATATTGATCTTCACATTGAAATTATGAATGATAAAGGTTTCCAAAAAGGTGGAACAAACATTCATTATTTAGAGAAAAAATTAGGCATTTATGAGTAACAAAAATAATCCCTATTATTTAGGGATTATTGCTTTTAATAAAGATGGATAGATACAAATGAAAAACTGGAAAAGAAGTGCTGAAGAAATTCTAACTATGGGGCCTGTTGTTCCTGTTATCGTTATTGAACGACTAGAAGATGCAGTACCATTAGCAAAAGCTTTAATTGCTGGTGGTGTAAAAGTTCTTGAAGTTACCCTACGAACAGAATGTGCGCTTGAAGCAATTAAAAAAATCATTAAAGAAGTTCCAGAAGCTGTAGTTGGTGCGGGTACAGTAACAAGTGTTGAGCAACTTAAACAAGTAACCGAAGCGGGAGTTGAATTTATTATTACTCCTGGCATAACTGACGCTATTTTAAAAGCAGCAGTTGAAGGACCTGTTCCAGTCATTCCCGGTATTGCGACTATTTCTGAATTATTAACAGCCCAAGAATATGGCTTAACTGCATTAAAATTCTTCCCAGCAGAAATCAATGGCGGCGTAGCTGCATTAAAAGCTTTTGCTGGTCCTTGTGGATATATGAAGTTTTGCCCTACTGGTGGTGTAAACCCTAAAAATTATCGAGACTATTTAGCGCTCAATAATGTACTTTGTGTTGGTGGAACTTGGTTTATTCCAACTGATGCTATTGCTAATGGTGATTTTGCTAAAATTACTCAACTGGCAAAAGAAGCAGTTGCTGGTGCCAAGTAATTATTTTCCGCCGATTTTATTCGGCGGTTGTTTTTCTAGTTAATTTAACTTCTTAGCCCTCGTCCACTTTCAATGAGTCGCCATGCAATTATATAGAGCACGGTAACAAACAAAATTAACATTAAAAATGTGATCCATAGTGATACGTCGGTCACACCTAAAAAACCATAGCGAAAACCATTAATCATATAAACGATTGGATTTAGTTTTGATACCCATTGCCAAAAAGTGGGTAACATGGTTATTGAGTAAAATACCCCGCCAAGATAAGTTAATGGCGTTAATACAAATGTTGGAATAATACTAATATCGTCAAAAGTCTTAGCAAATACGGCATTTAGTAAACCTGCTAATGAAAACAAAATTGAAGTTAATAATAAAGTGCAAATAACAAAGAGCCAAGAATGCACTTCAAGACGAACAAAAAATAACGATACTATCGTCACTAAAATTCCAGTTAAAATTCCACGTATCACACCACCACCAACATATCCCCAAATCAAAATATGCGTTGGTACTGGTGCAACCAATAATTCCTCAATATTACGTTGAAATTTAGCGCTAAAAAATGAAGAACAGACATTGGTATAAGAATTTGTAATTACAGACATCATGATTAAACCAGGAACAATAAATGACATATAACTAAAGCCACCCATATTCCCCACACGAGAACCAATTAAATTACCAAATATAATAAAATAAAGTGACATAGTGATAACTGGCGGTATCAATGTTTGCAACCAAATTCTTAAAAATCTCGTCACCTCTTTACGCCAAATACTTTTTAAGGCAATCCAATATAAATTACACATTATCAGCTCCTTTTGGATTATTATTGCGTAACAAATCAACAAATAACTCTTCTAATCGATTAGTCTTATTACGCACGCTAATCACTTTGACGTTTTGATGATTAAGTTGCTCAAACAACTGATTTAATCCACGTTGTTTATCAACTTTAACTTCTAACATGCCCGTATCAACATTTACATAACTATAATCTGTTAAAACAATGGGTTCATTTGTTGGTACATAATCAATAATAATAGTTTCAGATTGGCTATTAGCTAATAATTCACGCATAGAAGAGTTCGCTATTAATTGACCATGTTGAATTATACCAATATTGCGACATAGCATTTCCGCCTCTTCTAAATAATGGGTAGTTAATATAATGGTAATGCCTTGACGATTGATTTCACGTAAAAAATCCCACATTGAGCGCCGCAACTCAATATCAACCCCCGCGGTTGGTTCATCAAGAATCAGTAATTTAGGCTCATGAACTAGTGCTCTTGCAATCATTAAACGTCTTTTCATACCACCAGATAACATGTTTGCTCGGCTATGACGTTTATCCCATAAATCTAAAATTCTTAGATATTTTTCTGCACGTGCTAATGCTAATTTACGCGGCAATCCATAGTAGCCTCCTTGATTAGTGACAATCTGAATCACTTCTTCAAATTGGTTAAAATTAAATTCTTGTGGTACTAAGCCTAATTGCCTTTTGGCATTGACAATATCAGTATCTAAATCATAACCAAAAATTCGCACTTCACCTGAAGTTTTGGTTACTAGTGAGCTAATTATGCCAATAGTTGTTGATTTTCCGGCACCATTTGGACCAAGCAATGCATAAAAATCACCTGCTTGAACCGTTAAATCAATACCTTTTAATGCTTCTACACCATTTTTATAAATTTTTTTAAGCGCGACCAATTCAAGCGCAGGAATAGATGACATGGTAAAATCCTAATTGAATAAGTTATGATTGAAATTATGTAAACTCAATTATTAATGAGCAGCAATATTGACAACATAATCAACGGTTGTAAAGGTCTTTTTAGTTTTCTTTATATTGAATATAAATGAGTTATAATTTTCAACTTTTAGCATACATTAATTTTAGCGAACCATTGACCATATATATGTGGTCTTAATTTCTAATTAATATAGATAAATAATCACCTAAGGAATAAGTACTATGTTCAAAATTGGTTTAGTTTCTGTGTCTGATAGAGCGGCAAAAGGGATCTATGACGATGAGGGTATTCCATCATTAATATCTTGGTTACAATCAGCATTGAAAACTCCGTTTATTACCGAAACCCGAATAATTCCAGATGAACAAACTATTATTGAACAAACATTATGTGAATTCGTTGATAAACTTCATTGTGATTTGATTTTAACCACTGGCGGTACAGGACCTGCCATTAGAGATGTCACCCCGGATGCAACTTTAGCAATAGCCGATCGAGTTATGCCAGGATTTGGTGAGCAGATGCGTCAAATTAGTTTGCATTTTGTACCTACTGCCATTCTTTCCAGACAAGTCGGCGTTATTCGCAAAAAATGTTTAATTTTGAACTTACCGGGTAGACCAAAATCGATAAAAGAGACGCTAGAAGGTGTAAAAGATAGTGATGGCAAAATAGTTGTTAATGGAATTTTTACCAGTGTTCCTTATTGCTTAGAGTTATTAGAAGGACCTTACATTGAAACGCATGAGCACATAGTAAAATCTTTTCGCCCGAAAAGCAGTAACAAATCGAATATTTGATTTTATGCAAATCTTATGCATAATTATGTTTAAAGAATTTAAAGTCTAAAACTTGGTAGTTTGATACTCAATTTATTTCAAAAAAATGTTTATAAAACTCACTAATTAACTTAGATTTTTTACCGATATATTAAGCAACATAAAATTATTGCTGCTTTCACCCAAAACAGCAATCAATTAATCCTAAAGGAAAAATATGAAACAAGAAGATCTTACTAAAGCTTTTAAAGAAATGCTTCTACAAGAAAAGTTTAGTTCTCAAATAAGCATTGTGCAAGCTTTACAAGAGCAAGGATTTGATAACATTAATCAATCCAAAGTTTCACGGATGTTAACCAAATTTGGCGCGGTTAGAACGCGCAACGCAAAATCAGAAATGGTCTATTGCTTGCCGGCTGAAATGAGTGTGCCAACGGCCAGTAGTCCATTAAAAAATTTGGTTGTTGATATTGATTATAATAGCTCAATGGTAGTCATTCGTACCAGTCCAGGAGCTGCTCAACTTATCGCTCGCTTACTTGATTCAATTGGTAAATCAGAAGGCATTTTAGGTTCAATTGCAGGCGATGATACAATTTTTAGTACACCGACCAAATCTTGTACGGTCAAAAGTTTATATCAAACTATTATTCAACTATTTGAACAAGAATTATAACTATTGATATAGCAATTTAATATTTAATAAATAATTTTCCTATTTAACCTATTGACACATTTAGTAAAATCGTTAATTCTATATGGCACTTAAATTGTAACTTACGTTACGAGAACGAAGAGGCGCATTGCTCAGGTAGATTATTTTAGATACTGGAATCGGTGATAAATGATTGAGGGGATGCAATGCCGAGGTTTGATTGAGTATCCAGAAAGCAATCAAATCGACTGCAAGGGCTGAATCCCTTGGGTTGTCACCTTAACAGGTGGAGCGCTTCGCGGTTTGTACTTTTTAAATTATAACTGTAAATTGAACATACCCTCGCTCTAACTCTGTTAAAAATAAAATTTTTAATATGAGGAATCCATGGAAACATCATTTGTAATTGCTAAATTTGGTGGTACTAGCGTTGCTGATTATTCAGCAATGGTAAACAGTGCTAATATTGTTATCAATAACCCTAGTGTAAAAGTTGTTGTATTATCTGCTTCTGCAGGTATTACGAACTTATTAGTTGCATTAGCTGAAGGCCGTGATGCGGAGGTTCGAGCTCAGCATTTAGCCAAAATTCAATCAATTCAATACAATATTTTAGAGCAACTCCCTGAAAACCCTACGTTAAGAGCCGAAATTGATCGAATCATTGCAAATATAGCCTCTTTATCGGAAGCTGCAAGTTTAGCAACATCACCAGCATTAACTGATGAGTTAGTCAGTCATGGTGAAATTATGTCTTCAAAACTATTTGTTGAGGTATTAAGAGAAAAACAAAAAAGTGCCATATGGTTTGATGTACGTAAAGTTATGCGTACTGATGATAAATTTGGTAAAGCTCAACCTAAAATTGAAGAAATCAAACAACTTTGTTGTGCACATTTAAAATCTTTAAATACTAATGCGCTAATTGTTACTCAAGGTTTTATTGGCAGTGAAAGTACAGGTAAGACAACAACATTAGGACGCGGCGGAAGTGATTATACAGCAGCGTTACTTGGTGAAGCATTAAATGCAACACAAATAGACATTTGGACTGATGTTGCAGGAATTTATACCAATGACCCACGTATTACGCCAGCGGCAAAAAGAATTGATGAAATATCTTTCGCGGAAGCTGCAGAAATGGCAACGTTTGGAGCAAAAGTTTTACATCCAGCGACGTTGGTTCCAGCAGTACGAAGTAACATTCCTGTTTTTGTTGGTTCAAGCAAAGCTCCACAAGATGGTGGCACAATTGTTTATAACACTAATAGTATCACATCAAAATTACCTGTATTTAGGGCGCTAGCATTACGACGCAAACAGACATTACTAACCTTAACCAGTTTAAATATGCTGCATGCTCAAGGTTTTCTTGCTAGGGTATTTACTATATTAGCTAAACATAATATTTCCGTTGATTTAGTTACCACATCCGAAGTCAGCATCGCTTTAACGATTGACACTACAGGCACTTGCACTAATGGTAACAGTTTATTAACAAAAGAATTATTTGACGAACTTTCAACTCTTTGTCATGTAGATGTTGAGGAAGATTTAGCTCTTATTGCCATCATTGGTAATAACCTAACGACGACAAAAGGTATAGCAAAAGAAGTATTCGGCGTATTAGATGATTTTGTTATAAGACTTTGTTGTTATGGTGCAAGTACCCACAATCTGTGCCTTTTAGCAAAAAGTAATGATGCAGAAGCAATTATCAAAATTTTACATAAATCTATTTTTGAATAACAACTCATTCAAAGGGAGAATTAATCTCCCTTCGACTTAAATCAAAGTGATTCTTTAAAAGAAGCATGTTAAAAGTTTGAAAACGCAATAAAAGACCTTAACTTTTGTTACAAATAATTATAGAATATTTATCAATTACTATATGAATACACTTTTATGCACTCAATTCATATAGTCATTCTTTAGTCTTAAGATTAAATCTTCTATCTCCATTTTATGACTGTTATTTATTAATATTTTTAAATTTTGATTTATTAATTTTAATCAATATTGTTAAAGCTATTACATTAAATATCAACATTTCTTAGATTTTTAAACTGTGTTTGTAAACTAAATTTAACCTTAATCAAACAAAGGAAATTATCATGGGTATTTTAAGTTGGGCTATTCTAGGATTAATTGCCGGTTGGATTGCAAAGTTTTTTATGCCACTTGGACGGGTAGGAGTATTTAAAACGATTTTATTAGGAATTGCTGGCGCCATCGTTGGTGGATATATAAGTACATTCTTTGGTTGGGGCACTGTGACAGGATTCAATTTCCCTAGCTTGTTTATTTCAGTCTTAGGTGCAATATTGCTTATTTATATCTACCGCCTAATGAAATAATACTTTGTTTTACACAAAATTGGCGGGGGATTATCCGCCAATTATTTATTAAAAAGTAAATTAAGATTATTATCGACTAGATACTTTCAACCATTTATTTCTGTAAACATTAAGTTATATTTTACATTTCTTAAAATCTTTAATGAAGCGCCATATACCCCAACAAAGAGTTATAATGAAAAATGAAAGTAAAGATGAAATGAAAAATAAGAACAAACCATCTGTTATAGTAATAGGCCACTTAAATATTAAGTGAGATACAAACACAACAATATTTAAAATAATAAAAGAAGTCCAATATAGTTTTCTTTTAAAAGTATCTTTTGACCCGCCTAATTCCAAAAATCCTCTACCAATTTCTTCAATGATAGATCCTACAATATTAACAATAAATTCGCCGGGCATATGATAAAATTATAATTGCAGTACATAGAAGCATTATAATAAATAATTTCGCGATAACCATATTTTTGTTATATTATTTAACAAACTTCATTAAACTAAACCTAAAGATTGTAATGTTAAAAATATTCAATACATTAACTCGAGAAAAAGAAACCTTTAAATCAATTCATCCCAATAAAATTGGACTCTATGTTTGTGGTGTCACTATTTATGACCTTTGTCATATTGGTCATGGTCGCACCTTTGTCGCATTTGATGTTGTAACACGTTATTTGCGCTTTTTAGGTTATCAATTAACTTATGTGCGCAATATCACCGATGTGGATGACAAAATTATAAAACGCGCTCTAGAAAACGGTGAAACCTGTGAACAACTAACCGAACGTATGTTACAAGAGATGTATGCCGATTTTGATGCACTCAATATTAAGCGCCCTGATGTCGAACCTCGTGCTACACAGCAAATGCCACAGATTATTCAATTAATAGAAGAATTAATTGCAAAAGATCATGCTTATATTGCCGATAATGGTGATGTAATGTTTTCAGTTGATAGCGATCCAAATTACGGTATTTTGTCGCGTCAAAATTTGGAGCAACTTCAGGCTGGAGCGCGCGTTGATGTGGTTGATGTTAAACGTAATCCAATGGACTTTGTACTTTGGAAGATGTCAAAACCTAACGAGCCTAACTGGGATTCCCCATGGGGTAAAGGACGTCCAGGTTGGCATATTGAATGTTCTGCGATGAACAGTTTTCAATTAGGTAATCACTTTGATATTCATGGTGGGGGTTCTGATTTGATGTTTCCTCATCATGAAAATGAAATTGCTCAATCTACATGTGCCCATGATGGACAATATGTTAATTATTGGATGCATTCAGGGATGGTGATGATAGACCAAGAAAAGATGTCAAAATCACTTAATAATTTTTTCACTATTCGCGATGTATTAAAACACTATGATGCTGAAACTGTTCGTTACTTTTTACTATCGGGTCATTATCGTAGTCAGCTTAATTACAGTGAGGAAAATTTAAAACAAGCGAGAATGGCTTTAGAGCGCCTTTATACAGCACTTCGTGATACTGATGCAAATTATCCATATACGACAAAAGAGAGCGATTATTACCGTCAATTCTGTAATGCGATGAACGATGACTTCAATACTCCTGAAGCTTATTCAACCTTATTTGACTTAGCTCGAGAAATCAATAAAGCTAAAGCTGATAACGATATGTCATTTGCCAACGAATTAGCAGCTGAATTACGTTATTTAGCAGCCGTACTTGGTCTACTTGAACAAGATCCAATAAAATTCTTACAAGGTAATCAGCCAGATGACGCCGATGCAGAATTAATTGAAGCATTAATAAAACAACGTAATGAAGCTCGTGCTAACAAAAATTGGGCTCAAGCTGATGAAGCGCGTGATAAACTTAACTCAATGAATATTGTGTTGGAGGATGGAGCAAATGGTACAACTTGGCGGAAAAAAAGTTAATCCATTAAATTAACCTTACCATAATCGGTTATTATTTAAAAATACCCACTCTTTTGTGGGTATTTATTTTCATACTTAAAAATTATAACTTTTTATCAATCGACGTTAGAATACCACGTAAAATATTCAGTTCTTGTTGTTCAATACGTGCCCGAGTAAATAATCTTCGCAAACGCCCCATAATTTGACCTGGATGATTGGCATTGATAAATTCTGTTTGCAATAAAGTTTGCTCTAAATGCTGATAAAAACGCTCAACATCGATATCTTTAGGGTATTCGGATGTATGTGTATTTAAATTTGCTTGCTCTGATTGATTATCTTGCAAGTTTAGCATTGACATGCGAATTTCATAACATAATACCTGTACTGACATAGCTAGATTCAAAGAACTGTACTGAGGATTAGCTGGAATACCAACATGAAAATGGCATTTTTGCAATTCATCATTGGTTAACCCCACTCGTTCACGACCAAAAACTAACGCAACTTGGGCATTAACAGCCTCACCAATGATTTTATCACCGCACTCTTTTGGTGTTAAATTAGGCCATTGTAAAGTGCGAGGACGAGCACTAGTGCCTATCACAAGTGAACAATCAGCGATTGCCTCTTCTAAAGATGAAAAAATTATTGCATTTTTAATAATATCACTAGCACCTGCCGCTAATGAAATTGATTGTGAATCAGGCTTTATCACTGGATTGACTAAGCAAAGATTGGATAAACCCATGGTTTTCATTGCTCTGGCGGCAGACCCCATATTACCCGTGTGGGATGTTTCAACCAAAACAATCTTAACATTATCTAAATAGCTCACATCTTCCTCATTAAAAGATCTTATAAAATAAATAAAAATAGTAGTTACCTACAGTATATAGTAAAGCAAAGCAAAATGCAGGTTCATAGTCATATAGTCATAAAATACATGATTAATAAAATCTTTTTTTTAGATTTAAATCACAAAAATTCATGTTAATAGCAAAGTTCTTATTGACGAAATAAAAATAATTTGCCAATGTATTAATGGAAGCTTAAAAAATCAACTTAGTTGTTTGAAATTATAAAGGAGGTCGATTATGGCTTTAAGTATTACCAGTAAACAAATGGATATTACCCCCGCAATTCGTAGTTATTTAGAAGATAAATTTTCGAAGTTGGATAAATGGAGAGCGCTGTTAATCAATCCTCATTTTATATTATCTAAAGAGCCCGATGGATTTATCATTGATGCAACAATTGCCACCAAAGGAACACCACTAGTGGCATCTGCAAAACATATTGACATGTATGCAGCTATTAACGATCTTATTGGTAAACTTGAAAAACAACTGAATAAAATTCAACATAAAGGTGAAGCTCGTCGAGCAACGGAAAGTATTAAAGGTGCAATTTTAGAAGAAGAAATCTAATAAATAAAACGCTCTATTTTTTTAAAAGGTACTACGTTTAAGTAGTACCTTTATTTGTAGCTTGCTATAATACCGTTAACCTTTTAAAAAAATCTAATAAAAATGAAAGTAGATCACTTATTACCTTTACGAGATAAAATTAACGAACTTGATAAAACTCTTTTAGAACTGATTGCTAAACGTCGTGAGCTTTCGACACAAGTAATTAATACTAAAATTAAGGCAAATATACCCGTACGCGACATGGAACGTGAGCGTTCATTAATTAAATCACTAATTGAACATGGTAAAAAATATCATCTCGATGATATTTTTATCAAACATTTATATCAAATAATTATCGAAGATTCTGTACTTTTACAACAAAAAATCCTACAAGAAAAAATAAATCATGGTTCTATTACGACCGCAAAAATTGCTTTTCTAGGACCCATAGGATCTTATTCTCATTCAGCTGCTCGACGCTATGCTAGTGCCCATTTAGAACAGATAGTTGAATCAAGTTGTGCGACTTTTAAAGATGTTTTCGAACAAATAGAGAAAGGCGTTGTTGATTATGGTGTTGTACCAATTGAAAACTCAAGTTCCGGATCCATTAACGAAATTTATGATTTACTACAAAAAACGAATTTGCATATTATTGGCGAGTTATCACTACCGATTGATCACTGTATTTTGGCGCTTCCAAATACTCAATTAGATCAAATTGACACCGTATATAGTCATCCACAACCATTCCAACAATGTTCTCACTTTTTGGAGGGATATCCGCATTGGAAGATTGTCTTTTGCGATAGCACTTCATCAGCAATGGACATGGTTGCTAAGTCAAATAAGCCTAATTTTGCTGCTATGGGTAATAAAGATGGCGGTGAACTTTATGGATTACAAGTTCTTGAACATAGTTTTGCTAATCAAAAAGAGAATATCACTCGATTTATAGTGTTATCCCGTAAGCCAGTTCATGTATCTGATCAAATCCCAGCTAAAACCACAATATTGATGAAAACAGGCCAGCAATCTGGTGCACTTGTTGATGCTCTTTCTGTGTTACGTAATCATAATATTGTCATGACTAAACTTGAATCTCGTCCAATTCATGGTACTCCATGGGAAGAGATGTTCTATATTGATCTACAAGGTAATCTCTATTCTGAAGAAATGCAAAACGCATTAAAACAGTTAGCAAAAATTACCTTATACACAAAAGTATTGGGTTGTTATCCAAGTGACACAATTACCGCTGTAATGTAATGCCTGTAACAATGCCTCCCTTTGCAAAGGCTGTATTAAAATGGTATGAACAGTACGGCAGAAAAACGCTACCATGGCAGATTGAGAAAACGCCTTATCATGTGTGGTTATCAGAAGTAATGTTGCAACAGACACAAGTTGCAACTGTTATCCCCTACTTTAATCATTTTATTAAGCTATTTCCAAAAATAACGGATTTAGCAAAAGCACCTATTGATGATGTATTACATCTTTGGACAGGGCTTGGTTATTATGCTCGTGCTCGTAACTTACACAAAGCAGCACAAGTTATTAATAATAAATTTAATGGGCTATTTCCAACCAAATTTGATGATGTAGTGGCTTTACCAGGAATTGGTCGTTCAACCGCTGGAGCAATTTTATCACTTTCACAAAATCAACATTACCCAATTTTAGATGGTAATGTAAAACGTGTTTTAACTCGATATTTTGCTGTTGAAGGATGGCCTGGTAATAAAACAATCGAAAATAAACTTTGGCAATTAAGTGAACAAGTTACGCCTGAACAAAATATTGCTAAATTTAATCAAGCAATGATGGATATTGGGGCAATGGTTTGTACTCGTACAAAGCCTAAGTGCACACAGTGCCCATTGCATGAAGATTGTATTGCTTATAAAACGGAAAGTTGGCAAAAATATCCAACACCAAAACCTAAAACAACCAAGCCAGAAAAATCGGCTTATTTTTTAATGTTAGAATACAATCGTGCCATTTGGTTAGAAAAAAGACCACCAACAGGTATATGGGGAGGGTTATATTGCCTACCAGAATTTTCAAGCGAGCAAGAGCTAAAAGCGTGGTTAGAAAAAAAAGGAATAGTATCAACTGAACCTAAACTATTAAACTCGTTCAGACATACATTTAGCCATTTTCATTTAAATATTACTCCAATTTATTGTGTTATTACCAATTTCACAAAATGTTGGGATGAATCTTCTGGCTATTGGTATAAACTTGAATCAGATAATACCAAAATAGGACTCGCTACACCCGTTTATAACTTATTAAAACAATCTGCTTAAAATTGCTGTCAAGCAGAGGCAATCTTATTTTTAATATATAATTCATCATTATTTTTTTATAACATTTATTTTATGCAAAGCAAACAATCTCAAGGTTTATCCAGCTGGTTAGTTTTTTTAATGGCATTTGCTATTGGTGTAACTATTGCCAGCAATTATTATGCTCAACCACTACTACATTCAATTACTCATGATTTAAATATTGCAGTTGAGCATGCTGGCTCAATCATAATGGCAGCACAGTTTAGTTATGCTGTTGGTTTACTTTTTATCACACCTCTTGGTGATAAATTTGAGCGAAAACACTTAATTATTATTTTAATGGTATTATCCACCTGTGGGCTTATCGTTAGTGCTTTATCAAAAAATTTATGGATGCTAATCATAGGTACATCCATAACGGGGCTATTTTCAACCGTTGCACAAGTTTTAATTCCTTTTGCAGCTACCCTATCCAAACCGGAAAACCGTGGTAAAATCGTTGGCACTTTAATGAGTGGAATGTTACTTGGCATTTTACTGGGTAGAACTTTTGCTGGCGCTATTTCAACTATTGCCGATTGGCATTACGTATATTGGATTGCCACAAGTATCATGGCTATTGTTACCCTATTACTTTGGATTTCACTGCCTACTTACCGTAATACAATTAATATCAATTATTTTCAACTATTATGGTCAATTGGCTCATTATACAAACAAGAACCTATCCTTAGAATTCGTTCATTGTTAGCAGTTATATCATTTGCATTGTTTTCTTTATTATGGACACCACTTGCTTTTTTATTAAGTAATGATCCTTATCACTACTCAGACTTTATTATTGGTCTATTCGGAATTGCTGGGGCGGCGGGTGCATTGGGTTCGCCTATAGTAGGTAAATTATCAGACAAAGGTAAAGGTTGGCTTGCTACCACAATAGGATTAGGTTTATTGCTGTTATCGTGGTTACCACTTTCATTGGCGCAATACTCAATCATTGCATTAATTTTAGGTGTGGTTATATTAGATTTTTCAGTGCAAGTCACACATGTTTCAAATATGAGTGCAATTTACCAAATAAGGCCTGAAGCTCGTAGCAGAATGAATACAGGTTACATGGTCTGTTATTTTATTGGTGGAATGCTTGGCTCTATTGGTTCAACCTATTTATTTAGTCATTATGGCTGGATAGCAATTGTGGCATCAGGAACAATATTGGGGTTGATGGGGATCATTTGTTGGCTATTTTATACTAAAACGTATAGTTAACCTGAAACTTTTTTACAAATGAATTGATAATTAAATTATCATTTAGTTTCTAACTTTAAGTACAAGTAATTTATTATTCCTTGAAAAAAATTATTAGGCGTTGAGGGGAAAGTAGAAATGATAACAAAAACTTCTTTTCAAATAAGTAAACAAATGACCAAACTATCACATTTTTTTAATTTAAGTGCTCTTACATTTTACTCATTGAAATTGATAAAAAATTCTAAACTCAATTGAATTAAAACATTAATATTTACTTTTACTGATGAATAAACTAACTTAATACTTTTATTAAGTTACCTAAGGAGTCATTTATGGCTAAAATCTCTTTTCTCAATACTCCCTTTAGTATCAAAAATTTATCACTAAAAAATCGCATCGTAATGCCCCCTATGTGCCAATATCAAGCTACCGATGGCATGCCTAATGATTGGCATTTTGTTCACTATGTATCTCGAGCAATTGGTGGGGTAGGCTTAATTATTGTTGAAATGACGAATGTAGCGCCTAATGGTCGTATTTCACCAAATTGTCTTGGGTTATGGAATGATGAGCAGCGTGATCAATTTAAACGAATTGTTGATGCTGTACATGCTCAAAATGGTAAAATTGCTATCCAAATTGCTCATGCAGGTCGAAAAGCTTTAGGAGCTTCAGATGTTGTCTCTTGTTCACCTATTCTTTATGATGGTTCCAACGAAGCTAATCCAAAATGGCAGTATCAAATGCCAAGAGAATTATCAAAAGATGAAATTATTGATATCATTCAAAAGTTTAAAGAATCAACAAAACGGGCAGTTGAAGCAGGTTTTGACGCCATAGAAATTCATGGCGCTCATGGGTATTTAATTCATCAATTCAGCTCACCAAAAACTAATCACAGAACCGATGAATACGGTCAAGATAAATTATTATTTGGTGAACAAGTTATACAAGCAGTTAAATCTGTAATGCCTAGCAATATGCCACTTATTATCCGTTTTTCTGCGCAAGAGTATAGTAAAAATGGCTATGATATAGAATATGGACGTAAAATAGCAAAACGTTTCGCTGATGCAGGCGCTGACATTTTGGATGTAAGTGGTGGTGGCGATGGGCAATTAGATCCAGCTCATACACCGCAGTTTCATGCTGGATATCAAGTATATTTGGCTCGTGCGATCAAACAAGCAATCAATTTACCAGTTATAGCTGTTGGTATGTTAGAAGATCCATACCTAGCAGATTATGTATTAAGTACTGGGAATGCTGACTTAGTGGCAATTGGGCGAGGATTATTAAAAGATCCATATTGGGCGATACATGTACCCTCTTCACCATTTGTACCAACTTCTTATCAAGTTGCTTTCAAATAACTCAACTATTATTAAATCCTGTAAAAATTTTGCAGGATTTAAATATTTGGATTCGATTAAATATGCATTGCGTATTTAATAAGTTGTTTTTTCAAGGGTGAACAATTGTCTATAGCATTCATGCCCGCAGTTCTTAACATTTTTTTCAAAACATTATCACCATTAAACATGTCTTGAATAGTTCGCATCGCAGTTAACATTACTAACGTATCTTTACGGCGAGTAAATTGGAAAGATTTTAAATTATCAGCAAGTCCTATATCTTTGTGTTTATCATGTAATTGCTTAATTGTCGAAACTAATAAAGCTGAATCTTGAAAACCTAAATTCACTCCTTGCCCTGCCAAAGGATGAATAGTATGTGCGGCATCACCAATAAGCACTGTTCGATGTTTAACGAATTGTTTGGCAAAACGCGCTTTTAGTGGAAAAACCATCCGTTGATTAATTAATTGGCATTTACCTACTTTATCGCCCGTTAATTTAAACAGTTCTTGGCAGAACTCTGATTCTGTAAGCGATGTTAAAGTTGTTGCTTGGTTAGGTTTAGTTGACCATACCAAGCAACTTTTATTTGCTTGCCAAAGAGGTAAAAAAGCAACAATACCATTTGGATAAAAAATTTGTTTAGCACAAGATTGGTGAGGATACTGAGTTTCAACGGTGGTAATTACTGCGTGATGAAGATAGTTACGTTCAAAAACTGAAATTTTTTCATGTTTACGCAACCAAGAGTGTGCACCATCAGCGCCGATAATAAGTTTAGCTTGTAAAATAGTATTATCTGCCAAGGTTAAAAATGCATAATCATCATTATAGCAATTATCAATGGCAGCAAGATTATAAATGGTTATATTGTGATTTTCTTTAGCAAAGTGATACAAACAGTGAGAGATCAGATTATTTTCGATGATATAGCCTAGATTTGGATAACCATAATCTTTTGCGTGAGCTGAAAGATGCGCTATACCGTTTTTTTCCCATACACCTATTTCGGTAAAGTCTTGCACACGATGACTATTTAATAAATCATCCCAAATGCCTATTTGAGAAAAATACCTTTGGCTAGCACCATTAATTGCTGAAGCCCTTATGCCGATTTCATTTTGTAGAAAAGATTCATTGTGATGAACTTTAGCATCTACGATCGCTATCTTCAAATCATATTGACTAAGTGCACAAGCTGTTGCTAACCCAACTAAACCACCGCCAACGATTACAATATCAAAGTGAGTATCCATACTAATCAATCGTTACTTATTATCTTTCTTTAATTCAATTTCATCGTCATTCATCGCTTTTTTGAAGCTTTTTAATGCGAAACCAAGATCTGAACCTAAATTACGTAATTTTTTAGTACCAAATAATAGAACGACCACAGCAAGAAACACTAAAAGGTGTGGGATACTAAATGACATAATAAAATCCTCTTAATTAACTACTCTTATCTATTTAAACTTTATTCTTAGACGTAAGTTTTAATGGGATTTCATTATACTCTTTTTGTGAAAGGATTTCATAACTAGATTATGGATAAAAAAAAGACCTGTATAAAACTATACAGGCCAACATGAAATATAAGGAATATAAGGAAAGAAAACAATGAAAAATCCTTACCCTGCTTATTATCCATTTTTTTTCGCTTTAGTCAACGTTTTTATTTGTTTTTTTGTTTTATAAAAACGAATCGCTAAAAAAACGAACAAAATATTAAAAATCATGTCACTAAAATGGATTACCAATGAAATTCAGCTCTTTCATTAATTAGATAAATATCAAAAAAAAGGTAAAAAAACGTTATTACTCATAAAAATAATATAAATATCGTGCAAAACTACAGATTTAAAGCGGAAAAAAACTATTCAAAGGTTTTTTTCTAAATATTGGTTCAAAAACCTAAAACCGTAAAAAAAAGGATTAATCGCGATATAACACGAATTAAAAACATTAAATCGAAGAAAAACACATTAAAACACATATTATTCCCAATACCGTGTATATAAAAGTTAAAAAATATGCACTATAATTACCATACGGATGAAAAAAAGAAAAACGAGACAGAAATGAATATGATCAAAAATAAAAATGTCAAAACCTTCAAAGACAGACTATATAATTCAATGCAAGGTTTATCTGTTTCTGCTTTTGCGAAAAAATGTGATATGTCAGAAACTGTTATCAGGGATTATTTGTCAGGAAAAACCTATCCCTCACTTACTCGTCTAGAGGTAATTGCTGAGAAATGTAATGTTTCATTTAACTGGCTTGCCACGGGTTACAGACTTGAAGTATTTGACCCAAAAGACGATGACGATGATGTATATAATGAAAATATTTATCGTATTCCTGTTTATAAAAAACAATTACCAACCAAAGAAGAAGCACAGTATCAACGCTATATTAGAGAAACACCACCTGTAATGAATTATCCAGTTGTGGAAGGTTGGGCATCTCATCGTGGCTTAGATATAAAAAAATTAATTATCTATTGGGCAAAAGGTGATTTAATGTCGCCTGAAATTGAAAATAATAACGGACTTATTATAAACACGGATATAACGGAGATGGTTGATGGAGCAATATATTTAATCGAATATGAAAATTTTACCTTGTTAAGAAAAATACGCCTAACTTTGAGTAGTTGGATTTTAATATGTAATAATGAACAATATCCAACAATAGAAGTACCTAAAGCTCATTTTGATAAGTACAATATAGTTGGTCGTGTTGTACAAATCATTAAAGACGTTTTTTAAACCAATAAATAGAAATCTACTGTTTTTCAATATATAATTGCTAAAGTGAGGAAATATTAACCAGACATTTTCCTCACTATTTTTTTATGTTCATAAATCCTTTAATGACAGGTAGATAGCTAAGCAATGTTTATTTAAAATTTCACTTAAATTTGGGTATCAGGATGAATTATATCCATTAGCCTTAATCTCATATTCCATATATCATTGATATATTTACCAATAAAATATCATTTTACTAATTAGGTCTATTATGTATCGATTTTTTGAAAAATTGGTGTCACCTTATCCTAAAGATGATCCTCAACCAGCGGCTAAAAACTTTTTTAGTTTTATATGGCAATCAACCAAAGGCACTCGCGTGTTTATGCTGTTATTAATCATACTAAGTGGATTAAGTGGTGCTTTTGAAGCCTTTTTATTTGCTGCATTAGGTAAAGTGGTTGACTGGCTTGCAGAAGTTGAACCATCTAAATTTTGGCAGCAAGAAAAAACCACATTAATTTTATTAGCTTTAATAATTTTAGCCAGTACGCTAATCATCAGTTTACAAACGATTATTAAACATCAATGTCTTGCTGGCAATTTCCCAATGAGAATGCGTTGGAATTTGCACAGATTAGTTCTTAATCAAAGTATGCGCTTTTTCCAAGATGAATTTGCAGGAAGAATATCAGCAAAAGTTATGCAAACAGCGCTTGCGGTTAGAGATACTTGTTTTTTAGTCGCAGATATTTTTATCTATGTACTTATTTCCTTTATTACCATGGCGGCTATCATTGGACAATTAGATCTTTGGTTATTAATGCCTTTTCTTGGTTGGACTGTGCTTTATGGGATTGCAATGTACTATTTTATTCCACGCCTAGGTAAAGTTGCCAGTATGCAAGCCGATGCACGTTCTACCATGACAGGACGAGTCACCGATGCCTATACCAATATCATGACAGTTAAACTGTTCTCACATGCAGGTAATGAAGCTAAATACGCTCAAGAATCAATGGATGAGTTTTTAGTTACTGTTAATCGACAAATGCGTTTAGTCAGCAGTTTTGAAATTGTTAACCATCTTTTATCCATTACATTAATACTCTGCACGACTGGTGTTGCTTTATGGTTATGGACAGATCAGTTAGTTGGTGTTGGAGCAATCGCAACAACTACCGCAGTCGCATTACGATTAAACGGTTTCTCTCATTGGATCATGTGGGAAATGGCTGCTCTATTTGAAAATATTGGTGTAGTGAAAGATGGTATCAATACATTTTCTTCAACTAAAACAGTCAATGATCAACCTAATGCAACTGAACTTGTTGTAAAACAAGGTAAAATTGACTTTCAACACATTAACTTCAATTATGATGCCAAAAGACAAAACTCTATCATTCAAGATTTGGATTTAACAATTAATCCAGGTGAGAAAATAGGGTTAGTAGGTCGCTCTGGAGCAGGTAAATCCACGCTTATTAATTTATTATTACGCTTTTATGATTTACAAAGTGGTAAAATTATTATTGATGGACAAGAAATTACAACCGTTACCCAAGAAAGCTTACGCGCCCAAATTGGTATGGTAACTCAAGATACGTCCCTATTACACCGCTCAGTACGAGAAAACCTACTCTATGGTAACAATCAAGCCACTGAAGAAGAAATGATTATAGCAGCAAAAAAAGCTCATGCTGATAGCTTTATTCATACACTTGTTGATGCAAACGGTAGAACAGGCTATGACGCATTTGTAGGAGAGCGAGGCATAAAATTATCAGGTGGACAACGACAGCGCATTGCAATTGCTAGAGTTATATTAAAAAATGCCCCAATTCTATTATTAGATGAGGCGACCAGTGCGTTGGATTCTGAAATTGAGCAAGCTATTCAAGAAAGTTTATATACTTTAATGGAAGGTAAAACCGTTATTGCCATTGCTCACCGATTATCAACCATCGCGGCAATGGATAGATTAGTTGTTCTTGATCAAGGAAGAATTATTGAACAAGGAACTCATCAAGAATTGCTTGATAAAAATGGACTGTATGCTCAACTTTGGAAACATCAGAGTGGTGGATTCTTAGGTGAAAACATTTAATTATTGATTTATCAGAACAAAGAGTAGTAGGACACATATAAGGCTAGTACATATATGTGTCCTTAATTCATTTATTAATCAATAAAATTCTTATAAAATTCTGATTCAAACCGCATTATTGCACCATTTTTCGGTTCACCTTGTGTATCAGCGTGATATCCTGATAATAACTGCACAAACGCCAAATATTGACCATCGGATTTTTGAATAAATCCAGCTAAATTATAACTACCTTGAATATAACCGGTTTTGGCTCGAATGGTTTCCTTAAAGGGTAATTGATTAAAGCTTTTACGATTTTGCAAGGTTCCATCAACGCCAGCAATTGGCAACATGTCAATAATCCCTAATTGCGCATTATTCGCCGAAATATATTGTAATATTTCCATTAATTTGTCTGCACTAACTAAGTTTAATCGGGATAATCCTGAACCATCCACAATGACTAAATTTTCAAGATTAATACCCGCTTTTTTAAGTAAAATTCGTTTAACTGCATCGCTACTATTACGCCAAGTTCCAGCAATGTTGTAATGATGTGCTCCGAGTGTTCTAAAAATAGCATCAGCATATAAATTATTTGATTTTTTTAACATAACAGTCAGTAATTCAGAAAGTGGGGCTGACTCACTGGAACTTAATAAAGTCAGTTGTGAGCTGTTTTTTTGGTTTTTCTCTAAAATTTTACCTGTATAAACTATTTTTTGTGATTTGAGTTCTTTTTTTAATATTGCAGAAAAATAAGCTGTTCCATCAAGTACCGCAAATTTTAATGGTATTTTATTATTTCCAGAAGCAACACATCCAGATAGATGATAACGATTTTTATCAAAATAGCTTACATCTAACTCACAATATTTATCATTTAAATCTTTACTATTGGCGGCAATTGTTTTGATATCAGCAGATACCACTACCGGAATATAAGATGCGACTGAAACAGATGCTTTAGAGCCTACCTTTCCTGGTGTGATTGTTGCATAAAAACAGTTATCGTTTATGATTGCTGCGAATGGAGGTGCATTATAACAAGCAGTTAAGTTATTCCATGACCAACCAGCGGCTTTATCATGACTGGCAAAAACTGAAGTATCTAAAATGATATTTCCTGCAATTTTTTCAATACCTTTTTGCCGCAGTTCAGTAAGCATTATTTTTAATCTATCACTTGAAAAGGTGGGATCGCCACTTAATTGAATGATAAGGTCACCATTCAACTGTTTATTACTTATTGAACCATTCGTTTTCATAAGCGTTTTAAAGCGAAAATCACTACCTAATTCAAGCTGTGCAGCTAAAGCCGTAATAACTTTTTGAGTACTAGCCGGTTGTTTAAATTGATCGCTCTTATATTTTGCTAATGTTTTCGGATTACTACCAACAGATTGAACCAGAATGGATAAATCGCTTCCTTTAGGTAACGTTGATAAATAAGGTTCTACCGATTGCGCATGTAAAAATCCTGATAAAAAAGGAAGAATACATAAAATAATTATCCTGATATTTGTCATGAAAATTGGCTCAAAATGTTAATTAATTATAATTGTTAATGGGGGGATTCAAATATAACTTTTTTTGATTTAGCTAGCAATATATACTGTACCACTTTTATAATTACATGATACCGTTTATATTAAACAGTATTTCCCATTCAAATTATCTGTATATCAAAATTATAACTAGGTCACATAAATATGATTCAACATTCATTAGGATTTCCAATAGAAACAGTATTAGTATTTGTTGGGTTATCCCTAGCTGCAATTATTATCGACTTATATGCTCACCACAATGATAAACCGATTAGTTTAAAAAATGCAATTGGATGGTCAATTTTTTGGATCGCAGTCGCCTTAGGATTTGCACTATTTTTATACATTCATCATGGTAGTACAGCTGCAAGTTTATTTATAACGGGTTATGTTCTTGAAAAAGCGTTATCTGTCGATAATTTGTTTGTTATTATGGCAATTTTTTCATGGTTTACCGTACCCAATAATTACCGTCACCGCTTACTTTACTGGGGAGTTATTGGTGCCATTATATTCCGAGGAGTTTTTGTAATAATTGGTACAAGTTTATTATCCTTAGGACCGTGGATGGAGTTAGTTTTCTCCGTTATGGTTGCTTTTACGGGAATAATGATGTTAAAAAATCAAAACAGTGATGATGAAATTAAAGATTATTCCAATCATATTGCCTTTCGCATAGCGAAACATATTTTTCCCTCATACCCTAAAATTGTAGGACACTCTTTTTTATTGACTCAAAAACAAGTAGACAGCGAACTTGAAAAACCAGAAAACAGCGATTTAATTGGCAAAATTTCTAAAAGTGTACTTTATGCAACACCGTTATTTTTATGTATTGTTGTTATTGAACTTAGTGATGTTATGTTCGCTTTTGACTCAGTCCCTGCGGTAATTGCGGTTAGCCAAGAACCATTAATTGTTTATAGTGCCATGATTTTTGCTATTTTAGGACTTAGAACGATGTATTTTGTTTTAGAGGCTATGCGACAATATTTGCTGCATCTAGGTAAAGCTGTTATCTGTTTACTATTTTTCATTGCTGGTAAATTAGCTTTAAATGCCAGTCATCATCTGTTTGGTTATGGACTCGATATTAGCCCAAGCATGAGTCTTTACATCGTGTTAGGAATTTTAGTTTTAGGTATTATTGCAAGCTTTATCTGGCCAGCAAAAAATGATGAATAATTAAAAGAGAATTGGCAGGATATGCCTGCCAATATTTAATTTACATATTATCTTTTCAATGAACGGAAATAATAACTTACTCCTAATATTACAAACCAAATAGGTGTTGCGATTAAAGCTTGGCAAGTATCAGCTTCGAAAGTAAGCAACACAATTACAAATGCAAAAAAGGCCAAACAGACAAAACACATCAAAATACCGCCAGGCATTTTAAAGTCAGATTGCTCATGTAAATCAGCTTTCTTACGACGATAAGCAATATAAGAAATTAAAATCATCGACCAAATAAACATAAATAAAATAGCCGAAATCGTCGTAACTATGGTAAAGGCCTCCATAACATTAGGCACAAGGTAAATCAATACCACACCACCAAATAAGCAGAGACAAGAAAATAACAAACCATTAGCTGGAACAGAGCGACTTGATAGTTTTCCGAAAGGCTCTGGTGCATCTTGCTTTTTTGCAAGTCCAAATAACATACGACTCGTTGAGTAAATACCGCTATTAGCAGAAGAGGCAGCTGATGTCAGCACTACAAAATTAATAATGCTTGCCGCAGCAGGTAAACCTATTAAGGTAAATAATTCCACAAACGGACTTTTATTTGGTGAAATTAATGTCCAAGGTGTAACACTCATAATTATGATTAAAGCAAACACATAAAAAAAGATAATCCGAGCAGGTACAGAATTAATTGCTCGTGGTAAATTTTTATTTGGGTCGACAGTTTCTGCTGCGGTAGTACCAACTAGCTCAATTCCCACAAAAGCAAAAATTGCAATTTGAAAGCCAGCAAAAAAGCCCATACTACCATTAGGGAAGAGCCCCCCATATTGCCATAAATTTGAAAACGCTGCTGTTGTATCAGTTTGGGTAGAATGATATGAGATTAAAATTAATATACTCCCAATAACAATTAATCCAAGAATCGCAACGATTTTAATCATTGAAAACCAAAATTCCGTCTCACCAAACATTTTTACGGTTAATAAATTTAGAGTTGCTAATAAAATAACCGTCAAAAACATTGGTATCCATGCCTGTAAGTCAGGAAACCAATGTTGTGCATATCCCGCAATGGCAACAACGTCTGCAATTCCGGTAATTACCCAACAAAACCAATAAGTCCATCCTGTAAAAAAACCAGCCCAAGGCCCTAAAAGGTCATTCGCAAAATCACTAAATGATTTATACTTTAAGTTTGAAAGTAGAATTTCACCCATTGCACGCATAACAAAAAACAGGATAAAACCAATTACCATATAGACAAAAACGATTGAAGGTCCAGCCAGACTTATCGTTTTACCTGACCCCATAAATAAGCCAGTACCGATTGCACCACTAATGGCAATTAACTGAATATGTCGGTTAGAAAGGTTTCGCTTTAGATCATGGTTAGAGGATTTAATGCTCATTGCTATTATTACCTTTTATTTTCACAATTTTCCGATTCACTAGAATATAGGACTATAAAGTCTATAGAATCAAAGCGCAAGCTGAATTGTTATGAAAACTTTTTATGGGTACATAATAATTATCTATAGTTTCTTATAATAGAATTGTGTAGCATAATCCACTATACTTTATAACTTATTACAATAAATAATTAACATGAAACAAAAGAAACGCTGCTTTTACTTATCTGTCTTATACATTTTGGTTATTCTATCAGTATCAACTGGTTGCCAAAGTCATTTAAATAAAAATCCTAAACAGGATGAACAATACATGGATGGTAAGTTGCTATTAACTTCTAATGTATCATATCCCCATTTAAGCGCACCTGTTAATATTTCCGATTATGTTCTTCAAGTTGCAATGATTGAATCTTCATGCCCTGAGTTGTATCGTGAAAATGAACATATTTATACCGCTGTTAATAATTGGATTAACAACTTATTAGATTTTGATGAATTTTATAAAGTTGGATTAAATAGTTATAGAATGATTGGGCAAGATGGCTATGGTAATGTACATTTTACGGGTTATTATACACCAGTCATTAAAGCAAGACATACTCCAACATCAGAATTCAAATACCCTATTTATAAGATGCCAACCCTAACTGAAGGACAATTTCCAAGCCGTGAACAAATTTATAATGGTGCATTAGCTGGCAAAGGACTGGAAATAGCTTACAGTAACTCTCTAATGGATAACTTTATTATGGAAGTTCAAGGAAGTGCTTATATTGATTTTGAAGATGGTGAGCCCTTAGTATTTTTCAGTTATGCTGGAAAAAATGGTTATAGTTACTCAAGTATCGGGCAATTGTTAGTAAAACAAGGTGAAATTAAAAAAGAAGAATTATCAATGCAAGCAATAAAAGATTGGTCTAAAAATAAAAGTGAAGAAAAACTTAAACAATTGCTCATACAGAATCGTTCTTTTGTCTTTTTTGAACCAAAATATAATGCAGAAGTAAAAGGTGCGGCTTCGGTTCCCTTAATCGCTAATGCATCAGTTGCTTCTGACAAGTCTTTAATTCCCATTGGTACAGTAATCTTAGCCGATGTGCCACTTCTTGATGAAGATGGTCAACATCGAGGTAGAAGAGAGACTCGATTAATGGTCGCACTAGATGTAGGGGGGGCCATTAAAGGTCAACACTTTGATCTTTATCTAGGCATTGGTGAAAAGCCTGGAGAACTGGCTGGTTTTTATAATCACTATGGACGAGTATGGGTGCTAAAACCTTAATTTGCGAACATCGACGACATTAAAAGAACCTGCTAGAATAAACTAATATAAGTTGCATTAAGGATAACTCATGAGATTATGCGATCGAGATATCGAAACGTATTTACAAAATGGTAAATTAAAAATAACCCCTCAACCAGCGCCAAGCTGCATCAATGGTGCAACTATTGATGTTAGATTAGGCAATAAATTTCGTACGTTTAGGGAGCATACTACACCTTATATTGATTTGAGCGGTCCTAAAGAAGAAGTATCTGCGGTATTGGAAAAAGTGATGAGTGATGAAATAGTATTACCTGAAGGTGATGCGTTTTATCTTCATCCAGGTGAATTAGCATTAGCCGTCACTTTAGAATCTGTCACAATTCCTAATGATTTGGTTGGCTGGTTAGATGGACGATCATCTCTTGCTAGACTTGGGCTTATGGTACACGTAACAGCTCATAGGATCGATCCTGGCTGGCAAGGACAAATTGTACTAGAGTTTTTTAATTCTGGAAAAATTCCGTTAGCACTTAGACCAGGAATGACTATAGGAGCACTTAGCTTTGAAACACTAACCGGTCCAGCAGCTAGGCCGTATAATAGTAGACAAGATGCAAAATATAAAGATCAACATGGCGCAGTCGCTAGCCGTATTGATAAAGACTAAATCACTCAGTAGTTTTTATTCTGAAGGAATATTAACATGATCAAAAAAATATTGATTACTCTTTTAGTTTTAATTCTTCTTACTGCCATTGGTATCGTATCTCTTATTATTTTTGTTGATCCTAACAATTATAGAGGTTTTATTTCTGATACAGTTAAAGATAAAACAGGTTATGAATTAACTATTGACGGTAATTTACGATGGCACATCTGGCCACAAGTAAGTATATTAACTGATTCAGTTAAACTGTCTGACATTGATGCCAAAAAGCC
Organism: Gilliamella sp. B14448G11; assembly: GCF_016101765.1. Lineage (NCBI taxonomy): Bacteria > Pseudomonadati > Pseudomonadota > Gammaproteobacteria > Orbales > Orbaceae > Gilliamella > Gilliamella sp. B14448G11. The sequence continues at coordinate 141,315 of NZ_JACFPX010000004.1, forward strand.
AATTTTAACAGCGGATAATATGCGCCTTGATGTAGAGCTATTTCCTTTATTTTCAAAAAAATTAGAGGTTAAAAATGTATTTATAAAATCGGCTATCATCAATATTACCGATGACAGTAAAGGACAAGTTTATAAACATAAAGCTGAACAGCTACCCTCTGCAGATGAAAGTCAGACTACACAAACTAAGCAGCAGAAAGACTCATCAACAAAATGGGCATTTACCTTAAATAAACTTGAAGTTTCTGATAGCACTGTTGTTTTACAAAATACAGATGATTTTATCAACTTTAGAAATATTAACCTTGCTATCATCCAAAAGGCTGATAAAAAGATTGCTATTGATGTTAAAGGCAATATCGATCGTAATCAACAAAATTTTTCTTATGTGGCTGATGCAGATGTTGATTTAGCACTATTCCCAGAAAAAGCCATAATTGATCTGAAGAAATTTGATTACACCTATAAGGGCGTAGCTATTCCTACCAAAGAACTAAAAGGCAATTTGAAAGGTGTTATTAATTATCTACACAATTCAAAACAATTAACAAGCAAGGATTTATCTTTTTCAGTTAATGAAAATTATTTTTCTGGTGCCGTTAATGCTAATTTTGATAAAAAGCCTTATATCGATTTAACAGTAACAAGTAATGAGTTAAATCTTACTCCTTTTTTAGAGAAAGACAAAAAAACAAATGAAAACATTACAATACAACAAACTCCGCCTGTTGTATCTAATGTTACAAAAGTAGATAACGAACTAAGCTTTCTGAATAGTTTTAACGCTAAAGCAAAACTAGACATTAAAAAATTAAATATTAATAAGATGATATTAAATAATATCAATGTAGCTTTAGCCAATAATGATGGAGTTGCAACATTCCAAAATATTAATTTTGACTTCGCTAAAGGTCACATAGCAGCTACGGGTATGGCAAATGGTAAACAAAAATATACTCAAATAAAACTAATTCCAAAAGTTACTAATATTGATTTAAATACATTTTTCAACCAGATGGAAACACCTAATGATTTGGAAGGATTATTTAATGCAAGCGGAGATATAGAAGTAAATACATTATCTGGAAATAAGTTATTAGAAAATTTAAAAGGTAATTTATCAATTAATGTAACTAATGCGAAATTAAATAAAATCAATATAAATAGTATCATTCAGAATGCTGCAACTAAATATACTAAAGATGTTTCAGCAACTGAAAATATGAAAAATTATACAGAATTTTCTAAAATTAGTACTGATGCCTATTTAAATAGAGGAGATCTGGAATTAACAACATTAAATGCCCTTTCACCAACCCTTGAAATAGTTGATGGTTCGGGCAAAGTTGGGATGATTCAAAAAGATCTCGATATTAACATGAACATTAAAATTCTTGGTGGTTGGAACGGAAAAAGCGAAACTATTGCCAAACTACAAAAACTAGTAATTCCACTGCGTATTTACGGGCAATTTTCTAAACTTCATTATCAACTTGATATAGGTCAAGTGATTAAAGATCTCTTTAATGATAAGTTACAAGAAAGTTTAGATAAATTTCGCAACAAATTAGAAAATCGCAGCTCAAAAGATGGCTCAAAATCAAATTCCAAACAAAAAGCCGTTGATATGTTAGAAAATTTATTGAGCAAATAACAAGCTAAATTAACTAACAAGCATAATAAAAAAAGGTGAGTTAAAAACTCACCTTTTTTATTGTTAGTAAAATCCTACTCTATTTATTATAGAATAAACTTACTTAGATCCTCATCTGCTACAAGTTTATCTAAATGGTCACTTACATATTTAGCATCAATAGTCACTGTTTTGCCATTAAGTTCACTTGCATCAAATGATACTTCTTCCATTAGACGTTCAAGCACAGTGTGTAACCTACGAGCACCGATATTTTCATTTTGCTCATTTACTTGCCAAGCTGATTCGGCAATTTTACGAATACCGTCAGGTGTAAAGTCGATATTCACCCCTTCAGTTGCCATTAATGCTTTATATTGCACAGTTAATGATGCATTCGGTTCAGTTAAAATTCTTTCGAAATCTTCGCTAGTTAACGCTTGTAATTCAACTCGAATTGGTAAACGCCCTTGAAGTTCAGGAATTAAATCTGATGGATTTGCAGTTTGGAATGCACCAGAAGCGATAAATAAAATATGATCGGTTTTTACCGAGCCATGTTTAGTTGAAACAGTACAACCTTCAACAAGTGGTAATAAATCACGCTGAACACCTTCACGCGAAACATCTGGTCCAGAGGAATTACCTCTTTTACACACTTTATCAATCTCATCAATAAACACAATACCATTTTGTTCAACTGCTTCAATTGCTTCATGTTTAAGCTCATCAGGGTTAACCAATTTTGCTGCTTCTTCTTCAGTAAGCTGCTTGAAGGCATCTTTAATCTTCATTTTGCGAGCTTTAGTTTTTTGCCCACCTAAATTTTGGAACATTGACTGCAATTGATTAGTCATTTCTTCCATTCCTGGTGGCGCCATAATTTCAACGCCAATATTAACACCAGCAACTTCGATTTCTATTTCTTTATCGTCAAGTGAACCTTCTCGTAATTTTTTTCTAAATGCTTGTCGAGCAGTCGAATCATTATTATTTTCAACTTGCCCCCAACCATCTTTAGCAGGCGGTACAAGCACATCTAAAATACGTTCTTCAGCTAGTTCTTGAGCTCTATTTCGGTTTCTTTCAATTGCTTCTTGCCGAATCATCTTAACAGCAGAGTCAGTTAGATCTCGAATGATTGAGTCAACTTCTTTACCTACATAGCCAACTTCGGTAAATTTTGTTGCTTCGACTTTAATAAATGGAGCTCTAGCAAGTTTAGCTAATCTTCTTGCAATTTCTGTTTTACCAACACCCGTTGGACCTATCATGAGAATATTTTTTGGCGTAACTTCATGACGTAATGCTTCATCAAGTTGCATTCGACGCCAACGATTACGCAAAGCAATAGCAACTGAACGTTTTGCTTTATCTTGTCCAATAATATGTTGGTTTAATTCGCTTACAATTTCGCGAGGAGTCATTTCAGACATAATAGTAGTTCTCTTAAATCAGTTTAATTAGTAATTGAGTTCTTCAATAGTTTGGAAGTTGTTGGTGTAAACACAAATGTCACCCGCTATTGATAGAGATTTTTGTACGATATCATGTGCAGATAATGCTGTATTATCTAACAAAGCTCTAGCTGCTGCTTGAGCATAAGGTCCACCCGAACCAATGGCAATAAGATCATCTTCTGGCTGTATAACATCACCAGTACCTGTAATAATCAGTGAGGCACTTTCATCGGCAACAGCAAGTAATGCTTCTAATTTACGTAGCATTCTATCTGTACGCCAATCTTTAGCTAGTTCAACAGCAGCCTTAGTTAAATGACCTTGGTGCATTTCTAGTTTACGTTCAAATAACTCAAAAAGTGTAAAAGCATCGGCAGTACCACCGGCAAAACCCGCAATTACTTTATTATTATATAAACGACGAACTTTACGTGCATTACCTTTCATAATAATACGTTCACCAAGTGTAACTTGACCATCACCACCAATAACCACTTGCCCTTCACGGCGAACGCTGACTATTGTTGTCATATTCTGCTCCTTCTCTTACTTAAAATAACTAAATTTGGAATGAATAGAAGATATATGAGGACGAATAATTGATTTTCAACATCTCCATTAAAAGATGTTGAAAATTTATTTCTATAAAGAAGCTTTTAGATCAAATCATTTTTAATAAAATAATTTCAATACTATTTGGGTTGGAATTCAACTGTCATATTTTTTACTTCATCATATAAACCACTCGCTGGTTTTGGAATAGTTGCAAGTTTAGTGGCAGCAACCGCTTCACGACATAAAGCTTCATCACCTCCACTAGAAGTTACATTAAGTAATAACCCATCCGGTGCTATTTGAATTTGTAAAACACAACTTTTGCCACTATAAACATTAGCTGGATTTATAAATTTATTGCTTATAGCATTTGTCACTAACGCTTTGTATTTAGCTAGTTCATCTTCGGATGAACCTTTACGACTTGCAGAAGCTCCACTTTGATCACTTGGAGAATCTGGAGCGCCAGAAGTCAGACCACCTAATAGATCATTAATAGCTTTATCTTTTTTAGCCTGTTCTGCCTTTTGTTTAGCTTTTATCTCCGCTGCTTTCTTTTCTGCTGCCGCTTTTTCTGCCGCTGCCTTTTCAGCTGCTGCTTTTTCTGCTGCCGCCTTTTCCGCCGCTGCCTTTTCCGCTGCTGCTTTCTCTGCCGCCGCCTTTTCCGCTGCTGCCTTTTCAGCTGCTGCTTTCTCTGCCGCAGCCTTTTCAGCTGCTGCTTTTTCTGCTGCCACCTTTTCCGCCGCTGCTTTTTCTGCTGCCGCCTTTTCCGCCGCTGCTTTTTCTGCCGCCGCCTTTTCCGCTGCTGCTTTCTCTGCCGCCGCCTTTTCAGCTGCTGCTTTCTCTGCTGCAATCCTTTCTTCTTCTTGCTTTTTCAATTGCTCAGCAAGTTTTATACGTTCTTTTGTTAAATCCTTTAGATATTGTTGTTCAGCTAGTTGTTTTTCTTGCAATTCTTTAGCTTGATCGGCTAACTGCTGTTCTCTTTTTCTATCAGCTTGCTGTTGGCTCTCTTTCGTTTTTAATTGACGTTGATATTGATCAGTCATAACAGAAGGATCGATCATAATAGCATCAATACTGTTTCCAGTCTCTTTACCATAATTGACACCATCTATATTTTTTATAGCTTGATAACCAAGAATAATAATTAAGATTAAATGTAATATAATCGATATTATTATTGGTATACTTAATTTAGAATTTCGCATATAAGACATTGCTGATATTTTTAATGTATTATTATGGTTAGTTAAATTGGTTGAGTCATCAGTCCAACAGATTTAACGCCTGCAGATTGCAATAAATTTAATGCTTTTATAATTTCTTCATAAGGAACATTCTTAGCACCACCAACTAAAAAAACAGCTTTTTCATTTATTGAAATTTGATGTTTTACCTCAGCAACAATTTGCTCTTGCGGTAAGTCGGATTGACGATCTTGATCAATAATGAGAGCATATACACCAATACCAGATACTTCAATGATTATCGGTTTATTGTCAGCAGGAGAAACTGTTTTTGATTCTGATGCTTCAGGTAAGTCTACCTCTACACTTTGGCTTATAATTGGTGCTGTTGCCATAAAAATAAGCACCAACACTAATAATACATCAAGCAACGGAACTATATTGATTTCAGATTTAGTTGAATATCGTGAACGTCTACTCATAATTATTTCCTAACAGCCACAGCTTGACGTTGTAAAATAGCTGAAAATTCGTCAATAAAATTAAGGTAACTCTGTTCAAGTCGACTTACACGTAGTGATAAGCGATTATAAGCAAGAACAGCAGGTATAGCAGCGAATAAACCAATCGCCGTTGCAATTAAAGCTTCAGCTATCCCCGGAGCAACCATTTGTAATGTTGCTTGTTTTACCGCACCTAAAGAAATAAACGCATGCATAATCCCCCAAACAGTACCAAATAAGCCGATATAAGGGCTAATTGAACCTACAGTACCTAAAAAAGGAATATGTAATTCTAAATTATCGAGTTCACGGTTCATTGCTAACCGCATAGAGCGAGAAGCTCCATCTAATGCAGCTTCTGGCATATTTGGGTTGATTTGGTAAAGACGTGAAAACTCCTTAAAACCTGAATAGAAAATATGTTCTGTACCGCTAATGTCTTCTTTATGATATTTTGCTTTATCAAACAACATATTTAGTTCTTCCGATGCCCAGAAACTATTTTCGAATTGATCAATTTGTTTTTTAGCCTTCCCTAAAATTTTAGTACGTTGGAATATAATAGCCCAAGACATCACAGAAAATGCTAGTAACAATAACATAACGCCTTGTACCAAAAGGCCTGCCTGTAAAAAAAGATCAATAATATTCAAATTTTCCACTTAAATAAACTCCAAAACTAATAACTTTGGAAGCGCACATGGCTTCATTTTAGTCATATTGACACAAGCAATAACTATATCAGCATTGCTGATAATTTGCTTATTCTGATTTAATATAGTCTGTTTAAAAATAATAGACGCCTTACGAATTTGCTCAACCTGAGTGCTGATAGTTAGCATGTCATCTAAACGTGCTGGAAAGTCGTAGCTAATATCCATCTTTTTAACAACAAAAGCAATACCTTCTTGTAGTAATGTTTGTTGACTAATATCAAGCTGTCTTAGCATTTCTGTTCTAGCACGTTCATAAAAAGCAAGATACCGAGCGTGGTAAACAACTCCGCCAGCATCCGTGTCTTCATAATAGACTCTTGCATTCCAATTGAATTGTTTCATATTCTATGATCTAATTTAAACTAAAAAATTAGCGACATTATATCTGAATATAAAATTCGCTGCACTATGATATAAAAATAGTTAAATGAAAACAATTATCATTTGTCAATTATTTATCACATTGGCAGACTAATAATCAAAAAGGTGACAATTTGTCACCTTTATATTTATTTTTTGTAGATTTCACTATTTGTTCATTTCTTTTTCGTTACTAGAGTTTTCAACCCAAAGTCCAGTAACAACAGCAAGCATACAAGTTGCAATAACTCCAATGAACCATAATACGTAATACATAATTATTCCTTAATAAAGTGAATGTTTATTATTTTCAATATGATTTTTGTCTAATCGCCCAAACATTTTTATATAACTCCAAATAGTATAGAAAAGTATGATTGGTAAGAATATTACCACCACACCAAACATTATATTCAGTGTTAATTGACTAGAACTTGCATCCCATATTGTTAAACTAGCATTTGGCATAATGCTTGATGGAATAACAAATGGGAATGTTGCAATACCATATGTAAATAATACACAAGCAATGGTTAAAGAAGATGATAAAAACACTAATCCATTTTTATTCAAACCAGAAAAGAAAATAGTTAATAATGGTAATAATACACCTAATGCAGGAACAAGCCATAAAATAGGGTAATTCATGTAATTTTTTAACCATGAAACATCTGTTGATACAGTCTTATTTAACGGATGAGAAACACCATTGTAATCTATTGCACTAGTAATTTCATAACCATGAATACCAAAAGTAACCCACACACCAGCCAATACGAATGCAATTAACATAATTAAACTAGCAATTTGGGTTGCTTTTCTAGCTCTTAGATAAAGTTCACCAGAAGTCTTTAATTGCAACCAAGCCCCACCATGAGCAACCATTAACATTAAGCTGACAATACCTGCTAATAATGCAAATGGATTAAGTAGACCAAAAAAAGAACCATCATAAAAAGCACGATAAGAATTATCGAATCTAAATGGTACACCTTCCAATAAGTTTCCAAAAGCTACCCCTAACACAAGTGCAGGAACAAAGCTTCCTAAAAAGATAGCGATATCCCACATATTACGCCATTTAGTGTTCTCTAATTTACTACGATAATCAAAACCAATTGGTCTAAAGAATAATGCACATAACACTAAAATCATCGCAATATAAAAACCAGAAAAGGATACAGCATAAGCCATAGGCCAAGCAGCAAATATACCTGCACCACCAGTAATTAACCAAACTTGGTTACCATCCCAGTGTGGGGCAATTGCATTTATCATTATACGACGTTCAGAATCAGTTTTACCGATAAAAGGTAATAAAATACCAACGCCCATATCAAAGCCATCAGTGATAACAAAAGCGATTAAAACAACACTAATCAACACCCACCAGATGACGCGTACAATTTCGTAATCAATCATTGTATATACTCCCTATGCCTATTCTGATATCGCTTGTGTTTTTTCATAATAATAGTTGCCAGTACCTAATGAACTCGGTCCTAATCGCGCAAACTTGAACATCAAGAACAATTCAGCAACTAAAAATAGTGTATATAGACCACAAACTAAGGTCATAGTAAATAATACTTCCCCTGGCGTTAACGAGGAATTGGCGACTCCAGTCGGTAAAATATCTTGAATTGCCCAAGGTTGACGACCATATTCCGCAACAAACCAGCCACATTCACAAGCAAGCCATGGCGCAGGCAATAATAGAAGAAGTAAACGATGTAACCAACGTTTTTGACCAATTTTATTTTTGTAAGTTGCCCATAACGCGAGTCCGGCACCTAAAATCATCAGCAATCCAAAACCAACCATTCCTCTAAATGCCCAGAACAAAGGCCATACAGTTGGAATTGAATCATCTGTCGCCGCTTTAATATGTTCTTCAGTAGCCTCAGGAATCGTTAAATTATCACGATCAGTAAAACGTTTAACCAAATAACCATATCCTAAATCGGCTTTATTATCCTCAAAGGCTTTAAGAACAGATGGATCTTGATCGCCTTTTTGAATTTTTTCTAAATTAGCATAGGCTAAGATACCATTACGGATTCTGGTTTCATTATCAGTAATAATATCTTTCAAACCAATTACTTGCTTATCAAGTGAACGGGTCGTCATTATTCCCATTACATACGGAATCTCAATTGCAAATAAATTTTCCTTATTTTTTTGCGATGGGAATGCAATCACATTAAATGACGCTGGTGCAGGTTGAGTTTCCCATTCGCCTTCAATTGCTGCCAGTTTAGTAGGTTGTACGGTCGACAATTCGTGACCTGCTTCATCCCCCATGACGGCGACAACAATTGACATGATAAAACCAAACATGGCCGCTACGGCAAAAGAACGATTTGCGAAAGGTAAATCTCGTTTCTTTAAAAGATAATATGAGCTAATACTTAAAACAAACATCGCACCGGTTAAGTATCCTGCAGCAACAGTATGTACGAATTTGTATTGAGCAACAGAATTGGTAATTAGTTCGAAAAAGCTGGCCATTTCCATACGTGAGTTTATCGGATTAAATTCAGATCCTATAGGGAATTGCATCCATCCATTTGCGACTAAAATCCAAAGTGCTGAAAAGTTTGAACCAAACGCCACACACCAAGTGACCATTAAATGTTTACCACGACTTAGTCTATCCCATCCAAAAAAGAATAAACCAACCATCGTTGATTCCAAGAAAAATGCCATTAATCCTTCAATTGCAAGCGGTGCACCAAAAATATCACCCACATAGTGTGAGTAATAAGACCAGTTGGTACCGAATTGAAATTCCATGGTTAAACCTGTAGCAACACCAACAGCAAAATTAATACCGAATAGTTTACCCCAGAATTTGGTCATATCCTTCCAGACTTGCTTGCCACTCACAACATATACTGTTTCCATAATTGCAAGCATAAATGCCAAGCCCAGTGTTAATGGTACAAAAATGAAATGATACATTGCTGTGAGTGCAAATTGAAGGCGTGACAGTTCTACTATATCTAACATAAAGCGCTCCCTTATCCTTAAATGCTTAAATGCCCACAAAATTTGTAAAGTTACTTTAGCTATTGTACAACATTATTTAAAGAATAAAAATTGACAGGGATCAAAAATTATATTTCAAACTGTTTTTTTACAGCACTTCCGATATCAGCAAGGTTAGTAACAATAGTTATACCTGCTGCTAATAGTGCTTTGGTTTTTTCTTTCGCTGTACCTTTGTTACCAGAAATAATCGCACCAGCATGTCCCATGCGTTTACCTGCTGGAGCAGATGTTCCTGCAATATAGGCTATAACAGGTTTAGTTACATGTTTTTTAATATATTCTGCGGCCTCTTCTTCTGCACTTCCTCCAATTTCACCTATCATAACAATAGCCTCAGTCTTTGGATCTTGTTCAAGTAATTTCAAAATTGAAACAAAATCACTTCCAGGAATTGGGTCACCGCCAATACCGACACAAACAGATTGGCCAATACCGATATCCGTTGTCTGTTTAACTGCTTCATAAGTTAACGTTCCAGAGCGAGAAACAATCCCAACTTTACCCGCTAAATGAATATGCCCTGGCATAATACCAATTTTACATTCATTCGGTACAATGATTCCAGGGCAATTTGGTCCAATCATTACTACGTCGTTTTGTTTCAATTTTTCTTTGACGATTAACATATCTAAAGTTGGGATGCCTTCAGTTATACAAACAATTAATTTTATTCCAGCATCAATTGCTTCTAAGATGGAATCTTTTCCAAATGCAGCTGGCACATAAATGACGGTGGCTGTAGCACCCGTTGCCGCAACAGCCTCTTTAACGGTATTAAAGACTGGCAAACCTAAATGTGTTGTTCCACCTTTACCCGGTGTGACGCCTCCAACCATTTTAGTACCATATGCTATCGCTTGTTGAGAATGGAATGTACCTTGACTACCAGTAAATCCTTGACAGATGACTTTGGTTTCTTTATTGACTAAAATTGACATAATAAATATTCTCCACTCTCACTATTTTGCAACGCCAACGATTTTCTGTGCAGCATCTGTTAAACTTTTGGCAGTAATAATATTTAGATTACTATCAGCTAAAATACCTCGGGCAATTTCGGCATTATTACCTTGAAGTCGTACGACAACCGGAACCTTAAGACCTATTTCTTCAATTGCACTAATAATACCTTCAGCAATTAAATCACAACGAACAATACCACCAAAAATATTGACTAAAATCGCTTTGACGTTTTTTTCTGATAAAATCAATTTAAATGCTTCTGCTACACGTTCTTGAGTTGTACTACCGCCAACATCTAAAAAGTTAGCAGGTTCACCGCCATATAATTTGATGATATCCATTGTAGCCATTGCTAATCCAGCACCGTTAACCATGCATCCAATATTTCCATCTAAAGAAACATAACTAATACCTTGTTTGGCAGCAATGGATTCAAGTTCATCTTCTTGCGTTGTATCTTTTAAATAATTTAATTTTGGATGACGAAAAAGAGCATTATCATCAAGAACGATTTTAGCATCTAAACAAACAAGTTCTTGTTCATTAGTAATAACTAAAGGGTTAACTTCAGCTAATGCAACATCGTTATCTAAAAATAGATTAGCAAAATTAACAAATAATTTAGAAAATTGGTTAACAAGCTTACCTGTTAATCCCAATTTAAAAGCAAGTTCACGACCTTGGAAAGCAGATGGTCCAGTTAACGGATCGAGCGGCATTTTGTGAATTAAGTGTGGAGATTTTTCAGCAACACTTTCAATATCAACGCCTCCCTCAGTCGATGCCATAATAACAACACGTTTAGAACTTCGATCAATAACTGCACCTAAATAAAGTTCTTTAGAAATATTTGAAGCTTTTTCGATTAAAATCTGATTTACTGGTTGGCCTTTGGCTGTTGTTTGATAAGTGACTAAATATTTACCTAACCACTTTTCAGCAAAACCTTTTATCTCGTTAAAGTTTTTAGTACAAATTACGCCCCCAGCTTTACCTCTTCCTCCGGCATGAACCTGGCATTTAGCAACCCAAGAACTAATATCCGATTGGGATTGTAATTTTGATAAAATATCTTTTACCTCATCAACTGAATTACAAACATAGCCTTCAGGTACGGGTAAATTGTATTCTTTAAAAATATATTTTGATTGATACTCGTGCAGGTTCATAACCAAATTCCATGATTTAAATTAATATAAACACTGATAATAATTCTAATCCAAGATGAATAAATTGTGTAGTAAATAATATCTTATGTTGATAGTAATTGAGAATGATTGCTGATATTAATTGACAATGATATACTCAAAACATATTTTTGATGAAGTAATAACAGTAAAGGTATAAATATGGCGAACGTTGGTATTTTTTTTGGTAGTGATACAGGTAATACAGAAAATGTAGCAAAGCAAATCCAACAAATTTTAGGCAGTGACAAAGCAGATATTTTTGATATTGCAAAAACAACCAAAGAAACACTAGAACAATATAATTACCTTTTTTTAGGTATTCCAACTTGGTACTATGGTGAATCACAAGCTGATTGGGATGATTTTTTTCCTAACTTAGAGCAAATTGATTTCAATGGTAAAACGGTTGCTATTTTTGGTTGTGGAGATCAAGAAGATTATGCAGAATATTTTTGTGATGCCATGGGTACATTACGCGATGTTATCGAGCCTAAGGGCGCAAAAATAGTTGGACATTGGTCAACTGAAGGATACAGCTTTGAAGCATCAAAAAGTTTAGTTGACGATACTCACTTTGTAGGATTAGCCATTGATGAAGATCGCCAACCAGAATTATCAGAAGAACGAATCAGTAATTGGGTCAATCAAGTCAAAACCGAAATGAACATTTAATCAATTGAAATGATTTATTTTATTTATCGTACATAGTTTCTATAATATGTAATTATTAATAACTTAATTGGGATGTAATATGAAAAATCATGATAATGATAATAATGCAGCGCTTAAAAGTGCTGGTTTAAAGGTTACGTTACCACGATTAAAGATTTTAGAATTATTGAGAGATCCTTCATGTCAACATATCACCGTCGAGGATCTTTATAAAAAATTGCTTGATATGGGCGAAGAAATCGGTCTCGCCACCGTCTACCGTGTTTTAAACCAATTTGATGATGCTGGAATCGTAACACGTCATAATTTTGAAGGTGGCAGAGCAGTATTTGAGCTTGCAACGCAAAAGCACCATGATCATTTAATTTGTTTAGATTGTGGTGAAGTATTTGAATTTCGAGATGAAATTATCAATGCAAGACAAAAAGAAATTGCTGAGCAATATGGAGTTAAATTAACTTTTCATAGCTTATATCTTTATGGACATTGCCAATCAGGTAATTGTAAAGCCCATCCTGAACTTCATACAAAAAAATAAGCCTATTTCTGATAGGCTTTTTCACTTACAATTATCACTAAGACAAGTTATCTTTTCTATCAGGTTAATATTTACATGAAACAGCTTTTGAATTTTATACCCCTTGTAATCTTTTTTATATTTTTGACAATGTATGATGTCTTTGTTGGTGTACAAGCCTTGATGATAGCAGCAACGGTCTGTTTTCTAATTGTGCTTATCATTTACCGAAAAATAGACAAAGTAGAATTGATATCTTATTTAATGGTGATGGTTTTTGGTGGATTTACTCTTTATACCCGAGAACCTAATGTTATAAAATGGAAAGTGACAATTATTAACTTTTTGTTTGCCTCAGGTTTACTCATTAGTCAGTATGGTTTCAAAAAAAATATGCTTCAAAAGCTTCTAGGCAAAGAAATTCAGCTAGATTCAGTCATTTGGAATAGATTAAATATATTATGGATAGCTTTCTTCATGACATGTGGCGTGATTAGTTTAGGTGCGACCTATTATACAACAGATGACTTTTTCTGGATTTTTAAAGTATTTATTTTACCTGGTGCATCGTTATTATTATCCTTAATATCAGGAATCTATATATATAAAAATATGGATAAAGATATAGACAGTAAATAGCATAGATGGAGTATTTTAATATGAAACAATCCGATACATCCCCTAAAGGCCAACTAGTACTAAGAACACTGGCAATGCCTGCTGATACAAATCCTCATGGTCATATTTTTGGCGGTTGGATAATGTCGCAAATGGATCTCGCTGGCGGTATTTTATCAAAAGAGATCGCTAGAAATCGAGTTGTAACAGTAAACGCGAGTAGCATTACTTTTCATAAGCCTGCAATGGTGGGAGATGTAGTTTGTTGTTATGCTCATTGTATCAAAACAGGGAAAACATCTATTACTATTGGTATTGAAGTTTGGGTTAAAAAAGTAATTGATACAACAGATTCACTAAAACGTTTTTGTATCACTGATGCAGTATTTACTTATGTTTCAGTGGATAAACACAATAATCCCAAACCATTACCTGAAGTATTTCAGGATTATGATTGTACTAAAGATGGGATTAGTAAACTCAACTTAAGTAATAGCTAACTTATATGCAATATACTTCATTCCACGCCTTAGTCAGTTCATTGATCTTTTTGGTTTATTGGTTGATGATCGTTGCTACGACGTTACGAATTGTGTTTAAACGAAGACCAACTACCTATGTAATTGCATGGATGCTAGTGATTTATATTTTACCAATAGTTGGAATCATTCTTTATTTCTCGTTAGGAGAGGCTCATCTAGGACAACAGCGTGTTAAACGCGCACAGAAAATGCGTCCAATCATTGCTAACTTTATAAATAGAATTAGCATTTTTCCAGATATTTTCACAACCCAAGTCAGTCAAGTTAGTAAACCTATTTTTCAACTTTGCAAACATCAAACAGGGCTTGATGGTATAAACGGTAACCATATTGAACTGCTGAGTGATACTGACGCAATTTTTGATCACCTAATTGAAGATATCAATCAAGCAACTTCTAACATCGAGATGGTATTTTATATTTGGAATGAAGGTGGACGAGCCGATGATGTTGAAAAAGCATTGATTGAAGCAACTAAGCGTGGTGTGACTTGTCATTTAATGGTAGATTCTGCTGGTAGTCGCCGTTTTCTTAGAACAGATGCAAGTAAAAGAATGCGCGAAGCGGGAATCATTATTATTGAAGCCCTAAAAGTTAATTTACTTCGATTTATGTTTAGGCGATTAGATTTAAGACAACATCGTAAAGTTGCAATCATAGATAACTATATCTCATATACGGGTAGCATGAATATTGTCGATCCTCGCTTTTTTAAACAGAATAAGCATGTGGGCGAATGGGTCGATATTATGGTCAGGATGCGTGGTCCTGTTACTACGTTAATGGGTGCAATTTATGCTAGTGATTGGGAATTAGAAACAGGTACCGATCTTGCTTTACCCCAAATTACGGACTTTGCCGAACCCCCAGAAGAAAAAAAACATATTATGCAACTTATTGCTTCAGGTCCTGGTTATACAGAAAACATGATCCATCAGGTATTATTGACAGCAATTTATGCAGCTCAAAAACAAATTATTTTTACTACGCCCTATTTAGTTCCAAGTGACGACATCTTACATGCGGTATGTACTGCAGCTCAGCGTGGAGTAGAAGTTATTATTATCGTTCCCAAAAAGAACGATTCCTTAATGGTTAAATGGGCTAGTCGAGCATTTTTTTCAGAATTGCTTGAGGGAGGGGTCAAACTTTATCAATACAATGATAATTTATTACATACTAAAAGTGTTTTAATTGATAATCAGCTTAGTTTAGTCGGTACAGTCAATTTAGATATGAGAAGCTTATGGTTAAATTTTGAAATTACAACTGTCATTGATGATGCTGAATTTGCCCAATCACTTTTTTCTCTTCTACAAGGGTATTTAGCACAGTCTGAAAAAGTTAATATCGAAATATGGAAACAGCGACCTATTTGGCAACGTATTGTTGAACGATTATTTTACTTTTTTGCCCCATTACTGTAATAATTAGATAAAATTATTACTTATTATAACTAATAGCCATTTTGGGATAAATCGGGAACAAAACGGTTATCATTAATTCGAAATACTTCTGTTTCAAGCATACCATCATTGGTTAATGTTATTTCACGCCAACCGGGCGCATCTTTATCAGCTAACCCAAAATTATAACTATTAGGTTTAAATTGTACACAAGTTGAAGGCGTAGAAAATGCTTTACATGTATACCATTGATGATCTTGGCTTTGATGGATATGCCCCCACCCTAATCCTTTTATTTGAGGATAAGCTTGTATAGTTTTTTCCAACTCAACACTATTTTTCAAGATATGCTGATCCAGCCAGTGACACTCTGAATTGATAGGATGATGATGTAAAAAGACTAGTGCATTTCTGTCAGAATATCTATCTAAATTTTTTTGTAAAAAAAGTAATTCTGAATCCGCTAATAAGCCGTAGGCTTGACCTTCAACCTGACTATTTAAAAGAATAATTACCCATTTATCACTTAACAAAGCAACTTTATTATCTAAAAGTCGATAATTAGCAAAAACGGATTGCATGTATTCATAGTTATCATGATTTCCAGGCAACCAAACACAAGGAGTATTTAATGTGGTTATTTGCTCTGCAAAAAATTTATAAGCTTCTTTTGTACCATCTTGAACAAAATCGCCTGTTGCTACAATTAAATCATATGTTCTACTGCATTTTTTAATCTCATCGATTACAGCCAAAAAACTTGCGTTTGAATTCACTCCAAGCAAAGCACAGCTTCCATCAGCAAAAAGATGGGTATCCGTAATCTGTAATATTTTACCGTAATTTTTATTTTTTGTTGGAAGCTGTAAAAGTGACTCCAAAATTCACCTCAGTTATTCATCAATATAATATTGTTAATAATGTTTATAGCAAAACAAAACATTGCAGTAAACTATATAATTTTATTATAAATCCTAGCGTTATATTAAAGTGTAAAATAGATCACATTTTAATGAAAGAAATAATTAAATATAATTAGTAATTACTTCCATTCATTTTTTAGATTTAAATAATTGAGTTGCAACCATTGCAAAGCAATAATTGATGCTGCATTATTAATTACTCCATTTTCAACCCATTTATAAGCTTGCTCTCGACTGACAACATGAACTTTGATATCTTCATTTTCTTCCGCAAGTCCATGAACCCCTGTTGCAGTTGATGCATCAACTTCACCAACCAAAATATGTAATTTTTCAGTTAATCCTCCCGGAGAAGCTAAATAACTAATAATAGGTTTGCATCGACCAATGGTAACACCTGCTTCTTCAATTGCCTCACGCCTAGCCACTTCTTCAAATGATTCATTTTCATGATCCATCATTCCCGCTATCAACTCTAACATCCATGGGGTTTCTTGAGTTTCAATTGCAGCGATACGGATTTGTTCAATTAAAACAACTTCATCACGTTTAACATCATATGCTAACAAGACCACAGCATGGCCGCGCTCTAACACCTCTCGGGTAACGACATCGCTCATTGAACCATCAAATTTACGATATTGAAAACGATATTCTAGTAAAGAAAAGAAACCTTTATAAAGTACCCGTTTAGTTAGATTAAATACATCATTTTGGTTAAAATTTATTGGATTATTTTTTATTTTCATATTGTGTCTCGTTTTGGGCTGAATTTTAATAAAAAGTGCGAATGGCAAATAAACTATGCTTACTATATGCTAATTATCTGTTAAAATCGCACAAATGAAAATACAATTATATTTTAATGTTTTTAAAGAGATGATTGATGAAAAAAACGCTAACCTTTTTAATCGGCTTAACATTAAGCCAAGCAGTTTTTGCTGAAAATTTGATTCAAGTTTATGAACAAGCTAGAGAGACAAACCCAGATTTACGCAGTTCTTTAGCAGAAAGAGAGAAAGCTTACTCAGCAATTTCAGGTTCACGAGCAAGTTTATTACCACAAGTTGGTCTAAATGCATCTTATGGTGTAACACATGGTCGCCGCGACATCAGTGGACAAAAAAATAAAAGTGGTAATTTATATCAAGTAACGGTATCACAAAGTATTTTTAATTTCTCAAGTTGGAAAGCTTTAGATATTACGAAAAAACAAGCAAGTATTGCTGATATCGCTTATCAATATCAAGGTCAAACATTAATTTTAAATACTTCAGTTGCTTATTTTAATGTATTAAAAGCACTTGATGCCTTAAGCTTTATTGATGCTCAGAAAGAAGCAATTGGTCGCCAATTAGAACAAACGCGTCAACAACATCAAGTTGGTTTAGTGGCTATTACCGACGTACAAAATGCTCAAGCTAATTATGATTTAACAGTGGCTCAACAAGTTAACGCGTTAAATGAATTGAATAATTCAATTGAAAACTTGCGTCAAGTGAGTGGTCGTTTTTATTCTAGTTTAGCGACTATTGATACCAAAACATTTAAAACAGAAGAGCCAACTCAAATTAATGCATTGTTAAAACAATCCGAGACATCTAATCTCAATTTATTAACAATGAAATTAAATCAAGATATTGCCCGAGAACAAATTAAACTTGCACAATCGGGTTATATGCCTACTGCAAGTATAGATGCATCAACAAACTTAAATAAAAATGAGAGGTATGGAAGTTACTCCTCAAACGGTGCAATCGGATCTCATCATAGTAAAAGCTATTCTGGTAATAATTATGTTGGTGTAAGTGTCAACATGCCGATTTTTTCTGGTGGCGCAACTATGTCACAAGTTGAACAAGCCCAGCATAATTTTGTCAGTTACAGCGAGAAATTGGAAAGCACTAATCGTAGTGTGATTAATCAGGTTCGCTCATCTTACAACAATATTGCAAGCTCAATCAGTTCAATCAGAGCTTATCAACAAGCTGTTGTGTCTGCCGAAAGTTCATTAGAAGCAACATCATCTGGATATCAAGTTGGTACTCGTACCATTGTTGATGTGTTAAATGCAACAACTCAGCTTTATAGTTCTAAACGAAATTTATCCGATGCAAAATATAATTATTTAACAAGTTTACTACAGTTGAAATATGCCATTGGTACTTTAACCGCTGATGACTTGGTATATTTAAACAATATGTTAGGTAAAGAATTAAGCACTTTAGCTACCATAAAATAATAATCATTGCTGATTATTTTGCAACCATTTACATAAAAGGCGTTTTTTATCGCCTTTTATGTTATTATCGACTTTATTGAGAATTTAAATAAAGTAAATTTAAATTCTTTAAACTAACTTAAACTTCAAAAAAACTTCTAGTTATCATAGTGAATTTGTGATAAATTCAATAAAAATCTTAAGTTTAGGAAGCTGCTGTTTATCGGACTTATAAAGCAGATGAACCTCCCTTGCTGGTGGTAAAAAATCTTGTAATATTGGTAATAATTTATTCTGACGAATAAGCTCACTCAGCATTGAGTGAGGTAACATAGTTATACCCAAACCTTCGACAGCGGCATTTGCTAAAGCTAAAGTATCATTGCTTTCTAAAGATCCTGATATGGGAATATTGATTACTTTTCCATTAATAGTAAAAGGCCAAAGATAATTTTTTTTAGTTGGATTGACATATTGATAAATTAAACACTGATGTTTTTTTATATCATTAGGTGTCGCTGGTATACCTTTTTTGGCAAGATAAGTTGGTGAAGCTGCAAAAATAAGTTTGTAAGAATTGAGTTTACGAGCAATATAACTTGAATTAGATAATTCGCCAATTCGAAAAACAATATCAAAATCATCTTTAACTAAATCGACATAGCGATCACTTAATTGAAGATCAACATTTACTTTAGGGTAGCTTTTCATGAACCGACTAAGCACAGAAATTAAATTAAAATGTCCATAACTCACTGGCGCACTAATTCGAAGTCGACCTTTAGGCTCTTCAATAAATTGTTGCGCTAATGTTTTTGAACTTTTCACTTCATCAAGGATAAATAAACACTTTTCATAATACTGTTTACCAAACTCTGTTAACTTTTGCGATCGCGTCGTACGATTCAGTAACTTTAAGCCTAAATAATCTTCTAAAAATACCACATATTTGGCGACCATTTGTGGTGATGTATTTAATGAAATCGCTGAAGCTGCAAATGAACCCGTTTTTACGGTCAATACAAAAGCTTCCATACTTCTTAAAAGATCCATATTACCAACCCTCAGTTGTTAATAAAACAATTTTAATATCATTTATTATCTTTTATTTTAAGAGAATAATATAACAAATTCATTCATCACTAAGGAATTAATAAGTTAAAAAAATTGAAATAATTGAAGCTGAGTTTGTAAGTCAAGCTTGAGCTAAATTATTTATTCAAGCTCACTATCAAGTCATGTTATGTAATTCACGAGATAAAAGAACATTATAAAGATGATATTTATAAAATAATCATTAATCAAAATTTAAATAACAATTTCAAAGGTGGATAAGAAAAAATGGTCAACACAGATTTAAGATATACTGTTATTACTGGAGCTAGCTCAGGAATAGGTTATGCAACTGCGATCGAATTTGCAAAACGAAATAAACCACTAATTGTTATTGCTAGGAGGCAAGAGCAGTTAACTTTACTCAAACAAAAAATTGCGGATATTAATCCTAAATTAGATGTCATTATAAAGAAATGTGACTTGTCTGTTTCGAGCAATGTTCATTCACTTTTTACAGATTTAGAACCATATTTTATTGAGACATGGATTAATAATGCCGGTTTTGGCCACTATGGCAGTGTTGGCGAGCAAGATTTAAACAAAATAGAGTCGATGTTGCATTTAAATATTGAGGCATTAACTATCCTATCAACGCTCTATGTGCGTAAATATCATAATCAATCAGGTACGCAACTTATCAATATTTCATCAAGAGGAGGATATACTATTGTTCCAAATGCGGTCACCTATTGTGCAACCAAGTTTTATGTGAATGCTTTTACTGAAGGATTAGCGCAAGAATTGATACAAGCTAAGGCACAGTTACGTGCGAAAGTTCTAGCACCCGCGGCAACGCAAACAGAATTTGGACAAAAAGCCAATAATGTTGATAAATATGATTATGATAAAAGTTTTGCAAAATATCATTCCGCCGATGACATGGCGCAATTTTTGTTAGCATTATATGATAGTGATAAAATCATAGGAGAGATCAACACGACAGATTTCTCATTTTCGTTAAAAGATAGCATACTTCCTTATTCTGGAAATCCTTCACAAAATCAAAAAATTTAAGAGAAAAATTAATTTATTTTACTCATTAATAAAAAGAAAGGATTTAAAGTTTATAAATCTAAAGATAGATAATATGTTTATCTAATATCATTAACTGTCGACACTTAGGGGATAACAACATTGCTATCCCCCTTACTTTACCTTTCATTTATAACATAATACTAAAATTAAAATAACGGCAATAGGATTTATTATTAAGGATTTCAATTATTAGCTAAGACCGATAATAACAGCTTAAATCCAATAAATTTTATACTGAAACATATAATTAATCTGAAACTTTTTTACAAAAAAACGCTCTGACATGTGCATAAATTAAGATTTAAGGTAACCTAATTGCCGATATATGAACGTACATTTAGATTAGACTTTTCAACAATTCTATTATAGCTATTCTGTCTTCCACTTTTTTAACTGCTCTTTCTAATAAAGAATTGCCATCCATTAATTATTGAATAAGAATGTTTTTTTAATATTTGTTAATATCTAGAAAATTTTTACAAATTTACTGCTATTTGTGAAACATGCAACGTCAAATAATATTGGATTACGTTAACAGGTATGAAAATAAAGTATTGTAATTTAAACACAAACTTTATTTGTGAAAGATTATTACATCCGATGAAACAGTAATGGTATTTGAAAAAGATGCCGAGTGAGATTTTATTTGATAAAGTCGACAAAAACAGAAATGGTTACATGATAGTTAGTTAAATAAACATTTATAATCGAAAAAGAGACTTAAATAAATATTACCTTAATGAATAAATTTTTATACTAAAACGTGTGTGTAACCTCAAACATCTTAACAAGTGTATGAACTTGTTAAGATGTTATTTTAAAAATGTAGATATGAATTATGAAATTCGCATACCTGGTTTTGCTCCGCTATCCGGTGATAAAAGGTAAACACCCTCACCATCGTCTTTACCACTTGCACAAAGAACCATACCTTCTGAAACGCCAAAACGCATTTTACGAGGAGCTAAGTTTGCAATCATAATCGTTAAACGACCAATTAAAACTTGAGGATCAGGATAAAATTGTTTTATGCCCGAAAACACATTACGCGTTTCATCACCAATATCGAGAGTCAATTGCAATAATTTATCAGAACCTTCTACAAAAGTAGCATTCTTGATTAATGCAACGCGCATATCAACTTTAGCAAAATCATCAAAATTAATGGTATCAGCAATTGGCTCAGCTACTTTTTCTTTAGCAGGTGCTGTCGATGTCGTTAATTCTTTAGTTTCTTCAATCATTGCAGTAATTTTATCCATATCAATTCGGTTAAATAAGGCTTTAAAGCGATTAATTGTATGTCCAGTTAAGGCGTTATCAATACCTCGCCATTCTAAATGGCTATTTAAAAACTCTTCGGTACGCTGTGCTAATGATGGCACAACAGGTTTTAAGTAAGTCATTAGAATACGGAATAGGAAAATACCCATTGAACAAATATCTTGTAAAGCTTGATCTTGTCCTTCTTGTTTAGCCACAACCCACGGTGCTTTTTCGTCAATATAGCGATTTGCTTCATCTGCTAATGCCATAATTTCGCGAATAGCCTTACTTGATTCACGTTGTTCATAGTAATCGGCAATCACTTTGGCCTTTTCAACAAATTGCGCATAAAGCTCTGGCTCTGCAACTTTATCAGATAATTTGCCATCAAAACGTTTGCTAATAAATCCAGCCGAACGCGATGCGATGTTCACAACTTTATTTACTAAATCACTATTAACACGTTGTACAAAATCTTCTAAATTTAAATCAATATCATCAATATGTGGTGATAATTTTGCCGCATAATAGTAGCGCAAACAATCTGGATCTAAATGTCTTAAGTAAGTGCTCGCTTGAATAAAAGTACCGCGTGATTTAGACATCTTCGCACCATCAACCGTAACATAGCCATGTACAAAAATATTGGACGGTTTTCGATGTTCACTACCATCAAGCATCGCTGGCCAAAATAGGCTGTGGAAATAGACAATATCTTTACCAATAAAGTGATATAGTTCAGTACTTGAATCTTTACTCCAGAACTCATCAAAGATTGCTTTGTTATTTTTATTACAATAATTAAGGAAAGAGCCCATATAACCGATTGGCGCATCTAACCAAACATAAAAATATTTGCCCGGTGCATCAGGAATTTCAAAACCAAAATAAGGAGCATCACGGCTGATATCCCATGGTTGCAAACCTGCTTCAAACCACTCTTGCATTTTATTTGCGACTTGTTCTTGCAATGTACCAGAACGGATCCAAGCTTGTAACATGTTTGAAAAAGCAGGCAGATCAAAAAAGAAATGTTCCGATTCTTTCAAAATTGGCGTTGCGCCCGAAACAACTGATTTAGGATCAATCAAATCAGTCGGATTATAAGTAGCACTACATACTTCACAGTTGTCACCATATTGATCGGGTGCTTTACAACGAGGACATGTGCCTTTAACAAAACGATCGGGTAAAAACATCTGTTTTTCTGGATCGAATAATTGCGAAATAACTTTAGTTTTAATATAACCGTTAGCTTTTAAACGCTTATAGATTTGTTCTGATATTTGACGATTTTCAGGGCTATGAGTTGAATGGTAATTATCATAACTAATGTTAAAACCAGCAAAATCGCGTTGATGTTCAATTTTAACTTCTTCAATCATCTGCTCTGGTGTAATACCTAATTGCTGAGCTTTAAGCATAATTGGCGTACCGTGCGCATCATCGGCACAAATAAAATAGATTTCGTTACCGCGCATACGTTGAAAACGTACCCAGACATCCGCTTGAATATGTTCAAGCATATGACCTAAATGAATTGAACCGTTTGCATATGGAAGTGCACAAGTCACCAATATTTTGCGTTGCGTTGTCATGTTAATTAATTACCTTCTATTACATAATGACAGAAATAGTACATCAAACGTGTGATTATCGCTAGATTTATGCCATAATTTGATAAAATTTCTTTATATACTCAACAGTATTGTAAAGTGTCAAAGCCCAAAATGTTAGATTTAAGAAATCTGCAACACTATATTTTACACTTTATAAATAAAGGCAATACTTGAAATAGTCTAAAGTCAAAGCAATATGAGTATAAAGTAAATGCACAAAAAATAAGGCTAATATCATGGAAGCGAAAAAAATTCTGGAAAATTTTACTCATCCTACCTTACAAAAAAATTTGATTGAACTTGGTGCAGTTAAAACTTGTGAAATAGTCGATCAAATTCTAACCATAAAGTTAATTATGCCATTTGCATGGCAAATTGCTTTTGAAGAACTTAAATCAGCGCTCACGCCACAGTTACTCAAACTTACCGATGTTAAAGAAGTAAAATGGCATATTGAATACAATATCGCTACACTTAAGCGTGCCAACAACCAACATGCAATAAATAATATAAAAAATATTATTGCCATTAGCTCTGGTAAAGGTGGTGTTGGTAAATCGTCAACTGCCGTTAATATAGCACTTGCACTACAAAAACAAGGCGCCAGTGTAGGTATTTTAGATGCAGATATTTATGGCCCATCCATTCCCACCATGTTAGGTACAGAAAAACAACAACCCTTAACACCAGATAATAAACACATGACCCCCATAATGGCTTATGGACTCGCCAGTAATTCAATTGGCTATTTAGTGGATTCTGATGGTGCAATGGTATGGCGTGGTCCAATGGCCAGTAAAGCTTTATTGCAAATCTTACAAGACACATTTTGGCCTGAACTTGATTATCTAGTTATTGATATGCCGCCAGGAACGGGCGATATTCAGTTAACGCTTGCGCAAAGTATTCCCGTTACAGCCGCGATCATTGTTACAACTCCACAAGATATTGCACTCATTGATGCTAAAAAAGGGATTACCATGTTTACTAAAGTTAATATTCCTACTTTGGGTATTATTGAAAATATGAGTTACCATATTTGTGAAAACTGTGGTCATCACGAAGCAATTTTTGGCGAAGGCGGTGCAAAGCGTCTATCTGAACAATATCAAACATCGTTACTAGGACAGATCCCCTTACATAAAATTTTGCGCCAAGATCTGGATACAGGCAAACCAACGGTTATTAACCATCCAGAAAGTGAATTTACCCAAATTTATTGTCAAATTGCAGGCCGCATTGCCAGCGAGCTTTATTGGCAAGGTCAAGCGATCTTACCGGATATATCCTTTAAAGCACTTTAGTACGCAAAAATATATTGGCTTTTAACGACTAAAAGCCAATATCAAGATAGATTTTAAAAAATAGTAATCGAATAAAGCCTTACAGATTTGATATTTACTTTTTCAATTGACTAAATTCCGCTTTAGCTTTAACTAACTGTTTATTAAACTCTTCATTGGTATGTAACTGTGCGACCACGGCGGCAGCCATCACTTTGGCTGCATCAACATCACTTTGCCAATGATAACCACAAATTACTCGACTTTCCCCAATTTCATAGCCACGTTTTAAAATCTCGTTTTGGCGTTGTGGGTTTATTTCGGCAAGCACTAACGAAATAGCAAATCCTAAAGTAGTATGCCCTGATGGATAAGAACCATTGGTTGATAATGTTTTCTCATCTTCAGGTCGACAAGTTGGTTCTTTGAAAAATGAAAATGGTCGAACCCGATTATAATGAACTTTTGCAGATCGTGTTGCAAGATCACCCGCATCTTCTTTCATTGTAGTAATAAGCTTGTAAATCTCTGGTGTTTTAGTGCTCGAAATCTCATAACCAAAAGAGGGGGAAAATTGTTTAGTAACATTATCTTTTGTCGCATCCGCATCTAAATATGCCTGATGTCCTCGTTCCGTATTACGCATGGATTTCCCCCAATCATATTGAGCTTTATCTCTAAGAAATTCAATACTATTGTAAGCGGGTGGTTGCGGCAAAAGTAATAAACTATCTGGAGCTTGATCTACTCTAAGGTAATAATCTTGCGGATCAGTTGTTACATCCTTTGCTTCAATGGCAAACACATTCGTACATAACAAAGAACAAATGATAATACTCTTTACAAAAACTTTTTGCATACCTATCTCCTCAATAAAAATAATGTTTGAAATTTAGTCAGTTACTTTAATAACCTAAATTTACTTACTCATTTTTTAAAGTGATAAAAAGCATTTACTTTAGATTGTTAAATCACTGCTGAATAATACTGACTTATTTATTAATTGATTAATCATAAATTGGATTTTATATTAATAAATCATGATGTTTTATTATGTGACAATAGTCACATTTCAATATTAAACAACGTATACGACTGAATCTAAAAATTTTATAAAAAGTATCGTTTTGGATTAAAGAGTAGAAAAACTAAACTACCCATCAACTGATTCTAACCTTCCATTACACAAAGATTTTGTCACGAAACATAAAAAACACGGCATCAAGCAGACATAAACCAGCCCAAATAAAATCAGTTTTAAAAGGCTCTTTTAAGATAAAGATTGAAAATGGAATAAAGACAGATAAACTAATTACTTCTTGAATAATTTTTAACTGACCCGCGGTTGCGACTTGAAAACCAATCCGATTGGCTGGAACTTGCAATAAATATTCAAAAAGTGCAATTCCCCTGCTAATAAACACTGCAATAATCCAAGTTTGATTATGCAAAAAGCGTAAATGCCCATGCCAAGCAAACGTCATAAAAAAATTACTTAAAATGAGTAAACAGACAGTAATAACAAGTTGATTCATAATAATCATAAATGTATTAAAATCAGGGAATATCATTATATACCTTTGCATAAATAACAGACAAAAGGGTGAGGTTATTTTTTGGTTTTATTGCATTGCTATCAACAAATTTAATAATGAGATCAATTGTGGATTTTAAGCAAAGTAAATTATTGCTGCTTATTGATTCTAGCTTTATAGTAAATGAAAATTAAAAACGTCATTCACTTCAACTCGACACAAAGGAAACCATTATGCAAAAAAGAGTAAATCAAGTTACTATGAAAGGTCATCCTATCACGTTACTCGGACCTGAAATCAAAGTTGGTGATAAGGCGCCTGATTTTGTTGTCGAAAATAACAAAATGCAACCGATAAAATTATCGGATTTTAAAGGTAAAGTCAGAATTATTAACTCAGTTCCCTCCATTGATACTTCGGTATGTAGTGCTCAAGTGCATCGTTTTAACGTCGAAGCAACAAAATTAAAAAATACCATTATATTTTCAGTCAGTGTCGATTTACCTTTTGCATTAAATCGCTATTGTTCAGCAGACGGAATTGATGAGGTTAAAGTGACATCAGATCACAAGAATCTCGATTTTGGATTAAAATATGGTGTTGTAATTGAAGAAATGCGTTTATTGGCACGCGCGGTATTTGTCGTTGATAAAAACGATAAAATTGCTTATGTCGAATATGTTAAAGAGATCTCAAATGAACCTGATTACGATAAAATATTAAAGGTAGTCAAAACGATATTATAAAAATAAGCCTAATAATGAAGTTTATGCCACCTTACTACAACGGGTGGCCTTTGTTAAGATTTATTAGTTCGATATATGTAACAATGGTCAATATTCAGTTATAATTACCACTAATCAATTTATCCCATCTTTAAGTAAAATCATGAATAATGCTAAAAAGCGCTCTCGGATCTGGTCGTCGATTCTTTGTTTAGCTTTTGCTGGATTTATTTTCAATACCACCGAATTTGTACCGGTTGGTTTACTGCCTAATATTGCGGAAAGCTTTTCGATGGATGTCGCTCATGCAGGGTTATTATTAACGATATACGCTTGGGCGGTATCATTACTATCATTACCCTTAACCGTATTAACATCCAAAATGGAGCGTCGTAAACTCCTTATTTTTCTGTTTTGTCTATTTATCGGTAGCCATCTATTAGCTGGCTTTGCTTGGAATTTTTATAGCTTAATGACAGCTCGTATTGGTATCGCTTGTGCACATGCAGTATTTTGGGCTATTACCACGCCATTAGCGGTTCGATTAGCGCCGAATGGCAAAAAGGCCAAAGCGATGAGCTTTATTGTAGTAGGCACATCTATGGCAACGGTACTCGGCATTCCTATTGGTACCAAAATAGGAGAATTAGTTGGTTGGCGTATCACGTTTTTATGTATTGGTGGCATTGCCTTTGGTATTTTAGTTTTATTGATTTACTTACTTCCTAAAGTACCTAGTATTAACACCATTTCTATCAAGGATCTACCCAAAGTGCTAAAACGTCCGGCCTTACTTAATATTTACTTATTAACGGCTATTATAATCACCGGACATTTTACTGCCTATACTTACATTACGCCATTTATGATGAGAGTGGGAGGATTCAGTCAAGAAATTGTCGTCCATCTATTATTAGTTATTGGATTTTCAGGCATGATTGGCAGTGTCATTTTCACTCGATACTCAAGTAAATACCCAACAGCGATATTAGTTATACCTGTAATATTATTGATGGCGTGCTTATTATCACTCTACTTCAGCTCATTTAATCTCTACACCGCGATGATGCAAGGCATGATCTGGGGATTAGCAATTACAATTATTGGTATGGTCATGCAAAGTAAAGTGATCGATGTCGCACCCGATGCAACTGACATTGCCACATCTGTTTATTCAGGAATTTATAATATTGGTATTGGCGGAGGTGCCTTTGTCGGCAGCCAAGTGTTAGTAAAACTGTCAACGGATTATATTGGGTTAGTCGGTGCTATTTTTGTGATCCTTGCGTTACTTCTTTTCTTCGTTTTATCCAAAAAAACTTGGTAAAAAGCAAATAAGCGCTGGTTGTAACAGCGCTTATTAATTTTGTTTATTGATTGGCAGTAAAATTCATTACTGCTGACTAAGTGCTTCTAACTGTTCCCAGCGGTCAAACACAGCTTCTAATTCGGCTTCTTTATCACTTAATGATTGTAAAATGGGACCGGTTATATCATGAGGTTGATTAAAAAAGTCACTTTGACCAATTTGCGCTTGTAAATCAGCAATCGCAATTTCAAGCTGTTCTATTTTGCTTGGCAACTGGGCTAATTCACGTTGTTCGTTATAGCTAAGTTTTACTTTCTTTTTAACCGCAGATTCTTTATTCTGATTATTGACCGTATTTGATTCTTTTTTAGGTTGTTGACTGCTATTTACTGTCGAAACTTTAACGGGTTGAGCCTGCTGCTGTTGTTGCAACGCATCAGCATAACCTCCAGCATAAATACCAATATGCCCTTTATCTTCAAAGAACCAACATTGCGTAACAACATTATCAACAAATTGCCGATCATGGCTTACCAATAAAACAGTTCCTTGATAATCATTGACCAGTTCTTCTAACAATTCCAACGTTTCAATATCTAAATCGTTTGTTGGTTCGTCCAATACCAGTAAATTGCTAGGTTTTAAGAACAGTTTTGCCAATAACAATCGGTTACGTTCTCCGCCAGACAATGCCCTTACTGGCGTTCTGGCTCGTTTAGGTGGAAACAAGAAATCCTGCAAATAACCCAATACATGACGCGAACGACCGTTTACCATCACCTCTTGCTTGCCTTCGGCCAAGTTATCCATTACTGTTTTTTCGGGATCCAGCTCTAAACGATACTGATCAAAATAGGCGACTTCAAGCTTAGTGCCACAATGTACGCTGCCCGAAGTCGGTGTTAAATTACCAAGCATCAGTTTTAACAAAGTCGTTTTACCAATACCATTAGGACCAATCAGGGCAATCTTATCACCTCGTAAAACTTGCACTGAAAAGTCATTGACTAATAATTTATCATCAACTTGATAAGTCACGTTTTCCAATTCAAAAACGATTTTTCCGGAACGTAACGCTTCCTCAATTTGCATTTTAGCGCTGCCCATCACTTTACGACGCTCAGAATACTCTTGTCGCATAGCTTTCAATGCTCGTACACGCCCTTCATTACGAGTACGACGCGCTTTGATACCTTGACGGATCCACACCTCTTCTTGCGCTAATTTTTTATCGAATTCGGCGTTTTGCAGCTCTTCAACACGCAACGCTTCTTCTTTACCAAGTAAGTAATTATCATAATTACCACTCCAAGAGGCGATTTTGCCACGATCTAAATCAATAATTCGTGTCGCCATTTGACGAATGAATGAACGGTCATGTGAAATAAATACAATGCTACCATTAAAGCTTTTTAAAAATTCTTCTAACCATTTAATGGTTTCAATGTCTAAATGGTTAGTTGGTTCATCAAGTAATAAAACGGTTGGTTGACAAACCAAAGCTTTAGCTAAAGCAGCCTTACGCAGCCAACCTCCAGAAAGTGATGATAATTGAGCTTCACTATCTAGGGATAACGATGAAATCACATTACGAATTCGATTTTCAAGTTGCCAACCATTTTGGTGATCGAGCTGTTCTTGCATTTTAGCTAGTTTTGCTAAATTACTTTCACTGGGTTCTTGCTCAACTTGATGCGATAATTCGTGATAATCTTTTAACAACTGAGCTTGTTCTTGTAATCCTTCCGCCACAAAATCAAATACATTACCTTGAACATCACGGGGCGGATCTTGTTGTAAGCGTGACACAACAACATTATTTTCATAAACAATTTGTCCTTCATCCAATGGTACTTCTTTATTAAGCACTTTAAGTAAAGTGGATTTACCTGCACCATTACGACCTACAAGACAAACGCGTTCGTTCACTTCGATCGACATATCAATATGATCTAATAAAGGCGCATCACTGAATGAAAGATAAGCATTGGTAAGATTAATTAATGACATATTTATGATTTTTATTTGGATATTAAATAATAAAGCGTTATTCTATCACAAAGTTGTGAAAGGCAGCTAAAAATCAACTTTCAAAGAAAGAAAACCCTTACAAAATGAGAACTACCCTTCTCTTCTATAATAAAAACAAATAGAGCTATATTTATTAATAATTATAGTTAAAAAAAATTATTACCAATTGAATATACTAATAATATTTTGGTGCGGAGGTTATTTATGAGTCATATGTGGACATTCCAGCGAGTTGGTGGATTAGATCAAGTTGTATTTAAGAACGCTAACGACATTATCAATCTACCCGATTTAGATCCCAAATTGTGGGTAGCGTTAAGCTGCCCAACAACAGGTTTAGATTTTGATGAACGAACTTTAGCTTTACTCGATACTGACCAAGATGGACGCATTCGTATACCGGATATTTTAGATGCAATTAGTTGGACCAAAGACAAAATATTATCATTTCAGACGATTTTAAACTCCTCTGACACATTACCCTTATCTGAAATCAACACCTCAACAGAACAAGGTAAAAAACTGTCAGTTACAGCACACAGCATTCTTGCTAATTTAAATAAGCATGATATAAATTATTTAACCCAAGAAGATGTACAAGAGTCGATAAAAGTTAATGCAGGTAAACTTTACAATGGTGATTTAATTTTTCCACCTTCTGCCGAATTATCACCTGAAATGCAAACATTTATTCAAACCGCCATTAAAACAACCGGTGCCCAAAAAGATATGAGTGGGCAAGATGGTATTGACTTAGAGATTGCGCAAACTTTTGTTGATAATTTAAAAACTTGGCAGAAGTGGCAAACCGATATCAGTAATACCCAAACACCCTTTGGTGAAGACCGAGCAGAAATTTGGAAATTAGTCCAACTTTTAAAACCCAAAATTGATGATTATTTTTTACGTGTTGAATTGGCCGAGTATGCCCCACAAGCACAAACCGCACTTAATGTTGATGAAAAATATATTGTCCCAACTGAAAATGGTTTACTGTCAGACGAAGCTTTGGCTGAATTACCTTTATCAAAAATTGATTCCACCAATTATCTTGATTTAGTCAATGGGCTCAATCCACTTTGGAAAGATAAGATCAGTCGTTTTAAAACTTTAGTTACCTCATCATTATCAAATCCTGACCAACTTACCCAGCAAGAGTGGCAAAATATTCAACAAAGTTTACAAGCCTACACTACGCTAATTAGTTCAAAACCCGAACTGACTCAGTTAAAGGTTGCAACTGAACCAACAGCGAGTATAGAAGATATTCACAATGATGTTATTACCAGTTTGCTAAATTCGGATTTATTTACAGAATTTAAGCAGATGATCGAACAAGATAACCAAACCCCTATTTCAGCATCGGATGTACTTGTGCTTGAAAAGTTAGTTCTGTTTCATAAACATCTTTATCGTTTACTGGTTAATTTTGCCTCGTTTGCTGATTTCTTCTCACTTAAAAAAAGAGCCGCTTTCCAGCTTGGTAAACTGTATATTGATGGTCGTTGTGCTACCCTATGTGTTGCCGTCGATAATATTGCCAAACATGCCAATATGGCAAATTATTCTGAGCTCTGTTTACTCTACTGCGAATGCACTCGTCAGGGTGAAAAGAAACTGATTGCGGCAGCGATGACCGCTGGACAAGGTGATTTATTGATCGAAGGTCGTAATGGTGTATTTATTGATAATAATGGCAATGATTGGGATGCCAATGTGGTTAAAATAATCACTAAGCCAATTAGCATTCAACAAGCCATTTGGGCGCCTTATCAACGTATTGGTCGTTTAATTACCGAACAAATTAATAAGTGGGCAACAGACAAAGATGCTGATATCGATAAGTCTAGCGAACAAGCCTTACAAAATCCTGCTAATAAATTTGATATCGGTAAAAGTATGGGGATTTTTGCTGCAATTGGCTTAGCCATTGGTGCTATTGGTACCGCTTTGGCGTCTATCTTTCAGGCTATCTTTTCGCTCGCTTGGTGGCAATTTCCATTAGTCATTATTGGAATATTTTTGATTGTATCCGGTCCTTCGGTGATTTTAGCATGGTTAAAACTACGTCGTCGTACTCTCGGACCATTACTTGAAGCATCGGGATGGGCCATTAATGGACAAGTAAAAATCAACTTAATGTTAGGGGGATTGCTCACAAGCAAAGCCGAACTGCCTGACAATGCTAAACGCAATTTAAGCGATCCATTGAAGCAACATCATTATAAATTCATCATTATTCTATGGTTAGCCATATTATTAGGTGTGGGTATTAGTGGTGGCTGGCTTTGGCACGAAGGTTATTTAGATAAAATTTTTGAACCACAACATCATACTCAACAAAATGTGCAACAGCAGTCAGAGAAGCAAAACAATAGTAACACAAGTGAAAATCATTAAAAAACAAAATGGCTATTGGAGATTTAATCCGATAGCCAATACAAACTAATTGCCGATCGATTTATCGGCAATGCTTAACTAAATAATAGTTAATCAGTGTTGATAAACCGGTAAACGGCGACAAATATCTAACACTTTAGCTTTTACTGCTTGAATGATTCGCTCGTCATCAATGTTATCTAACACATCACAAATCCAATTTGCCAACTCACGTGATTCTGCTTCTTTAAAACCTCGACGTGTAATGGCTGGTGAACCGATACGCACACCTGAAGTTACAAATGGACTTTGTGGATCTTTTGGTACACTATTTTTATTTACCGTAATGTTTGCGCTACCTAACGCGGCGTCTGCTTCTTTACCGGTAATTTTTTTATCGACTAGATCAATTAAAAATAGATGATTTTGCGTTTCGCCTGAAACCACTTTATAACCACGTTTCAAAATTACATCAACCATGGCTTGCGCATTTTTAATCACTTGATGTTGATACTCTTTATAGGCTGGTTCCATCGCTTCTTTTAAGGCTACAGCTTTGGCGGCAATCACATGCATTAAAGGCCCGCCTTGTGCACCAGGGAAAACCGCCGAATTTAATTTTTTATAAAGTTCTTCACTGCCACCTTTGGCTAGAATTAACCCGCCACGTGGTCCGCCTAATGTTTTATGAGTTGTCGTGGTAACAACATGAGCAAAAGGTACTGGATTAGGATATACGCCTGCTGCAACTAGACCTGCCACATGCGCCATATCCACAAACAAGAACGCTCCGACACTATCAGCAATTTCACGCATACGTTTCCAATCGACCACGCCTGAATAAGCAGAGAACCCACCAATAATCATTTTAGGTTTTGAATCTAAGGCTATTTTTTCTAATTGTTCATAATCAATATGGCCAGTTTCGTCTACACCATAAGCGACGACATTATATAATTTACCAGAAAAACTTACAGGTGAACCATGTGTTAGATGCCCGCCTTCTGACAAATTCATGCCTAGTACTGTATCACCTGGTTTTAATAATGCCATATAAACAGCAAAATTAGCCTGTGAACCCGAATGAGGTTGCACATTAGCATAATCAGCACCAAACAAAGTTTTTGCTCGCTCAATAGCTAAAGTCTCGACAATATCAACATACTCACAACCACCATAATAACGTTTGCCAGGGTAACCTTCGGCATATTTATTGGTTAATTGCGATCCTTGTGCTTGCATTACTCGAGGACTGGTATAATTTTCCGATGCGATTAATTCAAGATGATCCTCTTGACGTTGCTCTTCACCTTTAATTGCATCCCATAATTCTTTATCATAAGTGGCAATGGTCATATCTTTACTGAACATATTGACTCCTAGTTATTAATTGCATTAACTATTAAGCTTTACTGCACTGATTTAAAAAAAAAATCATCATTAGCAATTATCCTCACTTAATCAGCGTATTATTTCAATCTTTTTTTTTAATTATAAAAAAAATTTATATTAAAACGGTAATTAAATAAGGCAGTTTTTATTATTACCCTAATCTTTGAAAACTACTAGGAGTGACAATTTTAAGTCTCAAAATCCCCCTTCTTTTGAGACAAAATAAAATTCGCTAAAACCACCATACGAACAATCAATCCTATTTTTAGGTGATTCAACTGTATCAATTTTAGTGATAACTTGATAACTTTTGCCATCATCGTCATAAAAAACGAAATTATAGATATTTGTATAGATAAACTTCTTTTTAATCATTTTATTGGTGTTAATTTTTTTTTCTGATGCCAATAAATTTATTTTAGTTTTTGAAGAAGCTAT
Source organism: Gilliamella sp. B14448G11 (assembly GCF_016101765.1). Lineage (NCBI taxonomy): Bacteria > Pseudomonadati > Pseudomonadota > Gammaproteobacteria > Orbales > Orbaceae > Gilliamella > Gilliamella sp. B14448G11. The sequence continues at coordinate 175,966 of NZ_JACFPX010000004.1, forward strand.
ATCCTCCTTAGCAAGGATGCCTTCATTCTGCATCCATGTCGCGGCAGTATTCATCGGAAAAGAAGCACAATCGGGTGCTTTAGCAAAGGAGTATGTTGACCATAACATTACTCCTACAATAAGAAAAATTTTTTTCATTTTATAACCTTATGTTTTAATTTTATTTTTACCTGTTTCCTTGACAAGTAAAATTGAACATTAATGGATTAAATCTTTTTTTAATTTAATTGTTTAGTTTAAATGGTTGATCTGGCGTTTTGAAATAAAATAACTATCTACGTCACCAAAACATTCTGTTTTAGAGGCATTACTTTTAGTGATCACATCATAAGCTTTATTTTGATTATCATAAAAAATAAAATGATAAATTTGTGTATAAAGATTTTTACTTTTTTGTTCAGTCGCTAAAAGTGTGATCCTCATTTTTGATTCACTCAAGTTTTGACTATCAACAATATTACTACTTTTTAACCACTCTTTGGCTTTATCTAAAGACCAAGCTTTGCAATCAAGCTCTTGGGCGTGGGACATCAGTGGAAGTGATACCAACAGCATTAGAATAGAAAGTTTCCTCATATTATTACCTTAAAATTCCTTTGTTACTTTATAACAAGCATTAAAAATATTGAATTTACTAATATAATGTTATATTCACCATTAATGTACATTACTTTGTGATACTAAGTAATGATTGACCTGACTCATTGAGCATTCTTCGTCCGAAGCATTATTTTGAGTAATAACTTCGTAACTATTCCCTTTGTTATCGTAGAAAACAAAATGATAAATTTGATTATATAAACCTTTTTCGATCTCTTGTGATGCTAATTGGATAATTCGAGTTTTCGATTCATCTAAATCCACAATATCCACAATATTCATATTTTTTAACCAACCTTCGGTCATATTCATAGGCCAAGTATAACAATCAGGTCCATTAGCAAAGGAGAGTAACGGACTAAACATAAACAATACAAAGATAGTTAATTTTTTCATATCATCACCTTTAATTATTCCTTTTTACTTGATGAGGTTAATATTCAAACTAAAAAAGTTAATTGCCAATTATTTAATTAACATAAATCAATTTTACCTGTAGATTATTATATAGAAATAAATAATTAAGTAATTATAAAAGTAACATAGCAAATCAATTTTGATTATCACAAAATTACAATAGCACTTTTTTATTTATTAGTATTATGTATATACTGTTACCAAAATTGATTATTGAGTAATACGTTTTATGCCCTTATCTACGCTCGTTATTTTGCCTTTTTTGGTATTAACTATTATTTTTGCTTCACTATTTCAACAAAAAAAATGGCAATTAGTGACCATCACATTCATGACCGTTCTTATCGTGATGGAACTCACCTCTGTCTACTTTAGTGGAGGTTTTATTGACTATCAGTTTTATGTGAATTTAAATGTAAATGATATCATTGAAGGGTTATTCATTTTCAAACTGCAAGCAGTATTAGTTATTGCGGTCTTTTTAGGATTGGTATTTTTATTGTCAAAATTAGCCAATCTATGCAAATCTAAATGTCGGTTATTTATCCGCTTATTATTTGCCAGTCTTGCAATCATCTCAATAAGTTACCATAACGGCCCTTTAAGTCGTTTATATGAAATATATCAAGTAACAAGTGCACCTCGCGAACCATTTAAACAAGCACTAGCATCATTAAATATGGTTGATTATCCAACCAAAGATCAGATTGTGAGTCAAAAGGGCAAAAATATTATTGTTTTATCTCTTGAATCCTTTGAACAAGGTTTTTTTGATTTTGAAGAAATTACACCCAACTTACGACAGTTACGCCAAGATTATACTTTCTTTGCTAATATGCCAATGAGTGCTGGCAGTAGTTGGACTACCGCTTCAATGTATACTTATATGACAGGCATGCCGTTTCTAATTGGAGGATACACAACTTCCCCATTAATGAAAGCAGATCAAACACAATTAGTAAGCTTGGGTGATGTATTAAGACAAGCTGGCTACCAAACACGTTATGTAATGGCAGGCCCTAATTTCGCTGGAATTGGTCATACGGCAGGGTTATTTGGTATGCAAATCATCTCGGAAGAAAATTATGTTGGTCAATACCCTAATGCCCCATTTGGATTATATGACAAGGATATTTTAGATATAGCTCAAAAACAAATTACCGAGATGAATCACTCAGGTAAACCATTTGCGTTATTTATCTCAACAGTTTCAACTCATGCGCCTAATGGCTTTAATGATGAGCGCATGAAGTCAGTTATATCACCTAAAAATGATAACATGTCATTTGTTGCTGCTTCACTCGATTATAATGTTGGACAATTTATCCGACATTTAAAAGATAATGGATTATTAGATAATACTGTATTTTATATTTTTCCCGACCATTTAATGATGGGAGCTGGTACAGCAACAATTAATCGCCTATCAGAAAAAGAGCGTAAACTTTATTTACTAACCAATGCTAAGAGTGAAAATTTACATAAAACGCCCGATCAAGTCATCTACCAAATTGATTTACCGCGTTTAATTTTAAATGGTGCACAAGTTGAAAGTAATGCTAAATTTTTAACAGATTACCTAAATGAGCCAAATTTCAATAAAAAACAGTTTATTGAACGAAATAAATCAAAAATTGCAACAATAAATAACTCTGCGCAACTATTTAAATAGGTACAAAATGACGGCTGATACATTAATTTTAGTCATTACTATCAGTTTTTTAGGGATGATTTCTCCTGGGCCAGATTTCTTTCTGATTTTAAAAAACAGTTTAAGTTATAGCCGAAAAATCGCGTTGTTGTCTTGTCTGGGCGTAATAATGGCAATATTAATTCATATGAGTTACTGTGTTGCAGGTATTGCCATACTCATTGCAACAACACCAATACTTTATAATGGGTTACGTTATGCAGGTTCAGCTTACTTGTTATGGCTCGGAATAAAAGCATTACTAGCAAAAAACACCAGTACAACTTATCTTACACAGCAATCAAACAACAAATGTATTTCTGCTAAAACAGCCTTTATGCAAGGCCTGTTTTGCAACCTACTTAATCCTAAAGCAACATTATTTTTCTTAGCAATTTTCACTCAGGTATTGAATGCCGATTCATCAATAATAGATAAATTACTCGTAGCACTTATTATTTGGATAGAAGCTGTTTTTTGGTGGCCTTTTGTTGTCTATATATTTCAAACACAAGCTGTACAAAGAAGATACTTTAAAATACAAATTATTATCGATAAATTATTAGGTATTATTTTAATAACTTTGGGGATAAAAGTTGCTTTAGGATTTTAGGGTAAATTCATCAATAATTTTTTACTGAAACGTTATCTTTTCCTGAAACTTTTTTACATAAAAACTTTCTTTTTTTGAATCTTGTATAGTTAATTGATACACTGTTAGCCATATGATTGACTGTAATCAGCTACTCTTTTTTATCGATTATAGTATTATGATTTAATTATAGTTAATTACATTAGGTTAGTAAATATGAACAAATTGTTACAATATGGTCGAGAACTTCTTGAATTAGAACTTCATGAAGCCCAAAAATTACCCGATAGACTAGGTAAAGATTTTGTTGAAGCTTGTCAGCTTATTTTATCGAATAAAGGGAAAGTCGTGGTATCAGGTATTGGAAAATCGGGGCATATTGGAAAAAAAATTGCAGCATCATTAGCCAGTACTGGTAGCCCCGCTTTTTTCATGCACCCATCTGAAGCCTTACACGGGGATTTAGGTATGGTCACTAAAAATGATGTAGCGATTCTTATCTCATATTCTGGACGAGCAAAGGAATTTAATTTTATTCTACCGATACTTTCATCAATGGACGTACCTGTGATAGCAATTACAGGTGGATTGGATTCGCCGTTAGCTAAATCAGCACAAGCTGTGCTTGATATATCTATCGAAGAAGAAGCTTGCCCAATGGGACTTGCACCGACTTCAAGCTCAACCAATACGCTACTAATGGGTGATGCACTTGCTATCGCCGTGATGCGCGCTCGTGGATTTAAAGAAGAGGATTTTGCTCGCTCTCATCCTGCGGGTAGTTTGGGGGCTAAATTACTCAACCATGTTAAAGATGTCATGCGACAAGGTGATTTAATTCCAAAAGTACCGCACACTGCAACCGTATTTGACGCCATGTTAGAATTAAGCCGTACAGGAGTGGGGTTAGTTGCAATCTGTCAGGATAATAATAAAATAATTGGTGTTTTTACCGACGGGGACTTACGTCGGTTATTGCTCAAAAATGGTACATTGCAAGATAGCATTAGCGCTGTTATGACTAGCCCTGGCTTTCAAATACCTGAGAATTGGAAAGCGGTCGAAGCACTAAAATCATTTAATGATCATAATATTACTGCAGCACCTGTTGTTAATAGTGCTGGTGAATTAGTAGGCGCATTAAATATTCATGATTTACACCAAGCAGGAATAAGCTAAAAACTATTATAAATACTTATTGCAAAAAGGTACTATCTATTGAGATAATTACCGACCTAAATTTTTGTCGTTAGACGGAGATCCAAGAAAAGTTACACCGTTAACAATGTAAATGATTAAATAAATCATAGAACGTTAACGTTGTGTTGTATATTTTAACCAAAATTAATAGATGATGAAACTACAATGGCAGAAAAGCGAAATATCTTTCTAATTGGCCCAATGGGGGCAGGAAAAAGCACAATTGGCCGACAGATTGCACAACAGCTAGGCATGGAATTTTTTGATTCAGACCAAGAGATTGAAAAACGTACAGGCGCTGATATTGCATGGATTTTTGATTTAGAGGGTGAAGACGGATTCCGAGCCAGAGAAGAAAAAGTCATTAATGAATTGACTGAAAAACAAGGTGTAGTACTTGCTACTGGTGGTGGTTCAGTGCTATCGAAAGAGACGCGCAATCGATTATCGGCTCGTGGCATTGTTGTTTATCTTGAAACAACCATTGAGAAACAAATGGCTAGAACTCAAAAAGATAAACGTCGCCCACTTTTACAAGGTAGCAATACTCCAAGAGAACTTTATGAAGAACTTGCTGGAGAGCGCGAACCTCTTTATGAAGAAATTGCGGATATTACAATCAAAACTGATGAACAAAGTGCTAAAGGTGTTGCAAGTTATATTATTGAGAAAATAGAGCAAATTTAAGTCACTTATTTTAGAAATAATGGTGCTTTGTGAGGCTATAAATCTTTTGATAGGTTAAGGAGTCAATATGCGTGTAGATAAAGACGATCGTTATATATCAGAACAACCTAACAAGGATTCAATGCTCCCATTAAAATGGCCAGATTTTCTTCAAAATTATCCAAAGAAAAAACTTATTATTTGCGGTTTAATAATCCTAATTATTTTTTTATTACTTAGCTTGATTATTTTCCGACCTTCACAAACAAGCGAACCAACGCCATTAACGCCTCCTGTGGTTAACGGTGTTGCTTCAACAGATGAAACGGATACAACTAATGCTATTCACAATGGGCAAAGCAATGTTACAGATAATGGTAAGACACCTGATAATGCTTTAGCGAATTCAGAAAGATCAACTCCATCTAAACCTGATGTGCCAAAACCATCTGAAAATAGCAGTAATAGTATAAATTCAACTGATAATCCAAATGTGGCGTCAAATGCCAATCGTAATGGCGAAAAAAAACCAACTAAAAATACAGCTAATCTAAACGATGACAACAATAGTTTAGCTAAAAACTTTAGGATAAGAGATGATCATTATGTGATTCAAATTACTGCATCTAGGTCGGCTGAGGGCTTAAAAAAATTTGTTACACAAAATAAAATAACGGATTACCAGATTTATGAAACTCAATACAGCAATGGTAAATGGTTTATTTTAGTTAAAGGTAATTATTCATCACTTGATGAGGCTCGTAAAGCGATCAAATCACTACCCGCTGCTCTCCAAAAAGATAAACCATGGGTTAAATCTGGAGCAGAAGTAAATAAAGAAAAAATAGTAAATTAATAAAGGATATCGTCCATTTATCCTACTAGCAACGAAAAAATAGGAGCAACCGTTGAAGAAGCAACGAGCCTTTTTAAAATGGGCCGGAGGAAAGTATGCGCTTGTAGACACAATTAAGCAATATCTACCAGAAGGGGAGCAATTAATTGAACCTTTTGTAGGCGCAGGTTCTGTTTTTTTAAATACCGATTACAAAAGTTATATTTTAGCTGATATCAATCATGATTTAATTGCACTATTCAAACTACTAAAAACAAACCCTGATCAATTTATTAATGATCTTAGACCATTATTTAATGAGCAAAATAATCAATCTGAGGCATTTTACCAACTCCGAGATGTTTTTAATGGTAGCAACGATCAGTATTTAAGATCGTTACTCTTTGTCTATTTTAATCGACATGGTTATAACGGTTTATGTCGTTATAATACTAACGGAAAATTTAATGTACCTTTTGGTCGATATAAAACAGTCTATTTTCCTGAAAAAGAACTCTACTTTTTTGCTGAAAAAGCACAAAAAGCTGAGTTTATTTGTGCGCCCTATCACGAAGTGATGCAAAAGGCTGGACAAAATTCGGTGATATATTGTGATCCACCTTATATTCCACCTAATAAATCAGGGGGATTTACATCTTATTATTCCAATATATTTGGCTTTGAAGAGCATGAAAATTTGTCAAAATTAGCGGAAACAGTGGCATACAAAAAAAATATACCCGTACTGGTGTCTAACCATTATACTGATTACACCATGACGCTATATAATAAAGCGAGTCATCTTTATCGAGCAGAAATGCGTCGTTCAATCAGTTGTGCTGGTGGAAGTAGAAAAAAGATTGATGAAATTTTAGCTTTATATAAAAAGTCATGAGTAGACTCATATGTAAAGTTGATTATTTAGAGGTAGGTTATGAAAGAATTTATTATAGCACCATCCATACTATCCGCTGATTTTGCTCGTCTTGGTGAAGATACTCAAAAAGTACTTGATGCTGGTGCCGATGTTATCCATTTTGATGTAATGGATAATCATTTTGTACCCAATCTAACTATGGGTTCAATGTTTTGCAAAGCGTTACGTAACTATGGGATCACTGCACCCATTGATGTGCATTTAATGGTTTCACCGGTTGAAGAATTAATTACATCTTTCGCTAAAGCGGGTGCTACTAATATTTCTATTCATCCCGAGGCGACCATCCATTTGGATCGCTCAATACAATTAATCAAAGATCATGGTTGCAGTGCTGGTATTGTGCTTAATCCAGCTACCCCTTTAGATTACTTAGATTATATTATTGATAAAATTGATATTATTTTATTAATGAGCGTTAACCCTGGTTTTGGTGGACAGTCTTTCATTCCATCTACCTTAAAAAAATTACAACAAACCAGAAAACGCATTATTGAATCAGGACGAGATATTCGTTTAGAAGTCGATGGTGGCGTAAAAGTTGACAACATTGCCGAAATTGCCAAAGCTGGGGCCGATATGTTTGTTGCGGGCTCAGCTATTTTTGGTGAACCCGATTACAAAGCAGTAATTGACGCTATGCGCCAACAGTTAGCAGGAGTAACACATGCATAAATTACAAGATATTCAAGCAATCGCCTTTGATTTAGATGGTACACTCGTTGATAGTGTGCCAGGACTTGCACTTGCTGCACAAAACATGCTTGCAGATTTAAAACTACCCACAATAACAAACGAACAAGTAAAAAACTTTGTTGGCAATGGCATTGATGTAATGTTAGAGCGCATTTTTAAAGCGATCAATGTTGTTCCATCAACTGAACAACTTGCCCAAGCTAAAACCCTGTTTAATCAACATTATGACAAAGTGATGGATGCTGAAACTAAGCTGTTTCCGCATGTGAAAGAAACCTTAAAAACGCTGCATGAGAATCAATATCCACTGGCACTGGTAACCAATAAGCCCGCTCAATTTTTGCCTGCCCTATTATCGTCGCTTGGCATAAAAGAGTACTTTTCCCTAGTGCTTGGTGGTGGTGATGTTATTAAATTAAAACCCCATCCTGCTCCGTTATACCAAGTCATGGCAACCTTTGGTTTATTTAGCGATCAATTATTGTTTGTAGGCGATTCTAAAAACGATATTACTGCCGCACAAAATGCCAAATGCCCGACGGTTGCACTAACTTATGGGTATAACTATGGCATCTCGATTGCAACGAGCAATCCCGATTTTTTATTGGATGATTTTAAAGATATATTAACCTTATTACCTCAGCCTAAAGCTGAAGCTAAGAAATAATAAGCAAAGATAAAAAATAACTAGATTAGGAATAAATTATGAGTAAACCGATTGTATTTAGTGGCGCTCAGCCATCAGGCGAACTAACACTTGGCAACTATTTAGGGGCTTTAAAAAACTGGGTAGCGTTGCAAAACGAATATGATTGCGTTTATTGTATCGTCAATCAGCACGCAATTACTGTACGTCAAGACCCACAAAAATTGCGTAAAGCGACCCTTGATACATTAGCCTTATATTTAGCATGTGGCATCGATCCGAAACAAAGCACTATTTTTGTACAATCTCATGTACCCGCTCATGCTGAACTGGGTTGGGCATTAAACTGTTACACCTATTTTGGTGAACTCAGTCGAATGACGCAGTTTAAGGACAAATCAGCTCGCCATGCCGAAAACATCAATGCGGGTCTATTTGATTATCCAGTTTTGATGGCTGCCGATATTTTATTATACCAAGCCAATTTAGTACCTGTTGGTGACGATCAAAAGCAACACCTTGAATTATCGCGTGATATTGCTATGCGTTTTAATGCGCTTTATGGCGATATCTTTACTGTGCCAGAGCCTTTTATTGCTAAAGTTGGTGCACGGGTCATGTCATTACAAGATCCAACCAAAAAAATGTCTAAATCAGATGAAAACCGCAATAATGTGATTGGATTACTTGAAAATCCTAAAGACGTTGAGAAGAAAATCAAACGAGCAATGACCGATTCTGACGAACCACCAGTCGTACGTTACGATTTAAAAAATAAAGCTGGTGTATCTAACTTACTTGATATCTTAACAGGTATTACAGGTAAACCTATTGCTGAACTTGAAAAAGAGTTTGAAGGCAAAATGTACGGACACCTTAAAACTGAAGTGGCAGCTCAAGTGATTGATATGTTAACAGCGTTACAAACTAAATATCACCAATATCGTGATGATGAAAATTACTTACATTCAATCATGCAAGAAGGTGCAGAAAAAGCACGTTCAAAAGCCGAACCAACCTTGAAAAAGGTTTATGACGCAATTGGTTTTGTATAAACAATTTTAATAAACTGTTTTAAACAAAATAAACCATTAACTGCTAAACCACAAATTGATAGTTATAACTTAAAATCGCTAACTATCACAAAAAAATAGTATAGATTGGCTTTAATCAACGAAGTTAGTGAATAACGATTAAAGCCATCTAAATATATGGGTTAGTTATGAAGATTATTATTCTTGGTGCTGGACAAACAGGCAGTGCTTTAGCTGAATACCTTGTTACCGAAAAACAAAACGATGTAACGGTGGTCGATGAAGATCATGATAAATTGCAATCTTTACAAGAGCGTTTTGATTTACAGGTTATTTGTGGCAAATCATCTTATCCACAAGTATTAGAAAGTGCGGGTGCTGAATCGGCTGATATGCTGGTTGCCGTCACTAATTCGGACGAAGTGAATATGATGGCCTGTCAAATAGGTCACGTTATGTTCAATATTCCGCAAAAAGTCGCACGTATTCGTGCACCAGAATATAACGACGAAAAATATCCATTTTTCAATAAAGATTGCATTAATATCGACCATATTATTGCTCCAGAAAATCTAATTACTAATCACGTAAGTCAGTTAGTACAATATCCAGGCTCGTTACAGTTTGCCTCTTTTTACGATAACCGTGTATGTTTGGTTGCGGTGACGGCCTACTATGGTGGAGCCTTAGTCGGAAGCGAATTGTCTGAACTGAAAGAACATTTACCCCATGTTGAAGCCAGAGTGGTTGCAATATATCGAAAAAATCGCTTTATTCGCCCATTAGGCTCTACACTCATTGAAGCGGGTGATATGGTTTATTTCATCACCCCACCTAGCAATATCAAAGCAGTAACAAGTGAATTACAGCGGCTGGAAAAACCTTATAAACGCATCATAATTAGTGGTGGTGGTGGCATCGCGATTGCTTTAGCTAAACGTTTAGAGAATGACTATCAAGTTAAATTAATTGAACGTAACGCTGAACGTGCCGAATTAATTGCCGAACAACTGGTTAATACCACTGTTTTACATGGTGAATCGTCAGATCAAGAGCTGCTATCACAAGAACAAGTTGAACTCACAGATCTGTTTATTGCTGTAACAAGTGACGATGAATCTAACATTATGTCATCCATGTTAGCTAAAAGAATGGGCGCTAAAAAAGTGATTGTTTTAATCCAAAAGCAAGCCTACCTTGAACTGATTAATGATAGCGTTATAGATATTGCTATTTCACCACAACATGCCACTATTTCAGAGCTATTAAGCCATGTAAGACAATCGGCGGTTGTTAAAGTGGTCTCTTTAAGACAGGGCGAATCTGAAATTGTCGAGGTGATTGCACATGGAGATAAAGAGAGTTCCAAACTGGTGGGTAAAAATATCAACGGTTTAAAATTACCTTCTGGTGCTACCATTGGTGCGGTAGTGCGTGGTGAAGATGTAATTATCGTTAATACGGATTTAACCATCGAAACGAACGATCATCTCATCATCTTCTTACCTGACCGACGTGACATAACCGATATAGAAAAATTATTACAATAACTTGTGTTAAATTATTAGTCAGTCCATAATAAAAGCTCTTTTGACTCAGGGTGTTTTTTGTTACCCACAAAAAACTGAGATTTTACCCGTTGAACCTGATCTGGATTATACCAGCGTAGGGAAGTCTAAGCCTTAAAAGTCCTCAATTGGCACACTCTTCCCTAAGCTAACTTTATAACTTGTTGTAAGGAAAGAATATGTCTGCCACTCAAGCCCTGCAAATAACCCAAGCAAGATCTTTTATCGATCATGTAAAACAACAACATCCATTAGTACACTGTATTACTAATGATGTGGTTCAAAATTTTACAGCGAATGTATTATTAGCAATTGGCGCATCACCAGCCATGGTCATTGCTAAGCAAGAAGTTGCCTCATTTGTGCAAATTGCCAATAGTTTACTAATCAATGTTGGCACCCTTGATAGCAATAGTGCAGAAAGCATGTTATTAGCAGCTGCCAGTGCTCAAAAAAATCACATACCATGGGTACTCGATCCGGTCGCAGTCGGACCAGCACTTGCTTATCGTACCGATATAGTCCATCAATTAATTGGTTATAAACCTACCGTTATTCGTGGTAATGCTTCAGAAATATTAGCTTTAAATGGTGATAACTCATCTGCCAAAGGTCCCGACGGCCAAGATTCTACTGAATCGGCCTTAAATGCAGCTAAACAGCTTGCCCAAAAACATCAAACCATCGTTAGCATTACCGGAGATATTGATTATATTACTGACGGTAAACAGACTTACAGCATCACAGGCGGGGATATAGCATTAACTAAAATTACTGGTACTGGTTGCTCATTATCAGCCATGGTTGCAGCTTTTATTGCTGGCTCATCTAATACCTTACTTGCTACAGCATCAGCCTGTTTTATGATGAAAAAAGCTGGAGAGCTTGCCAACAAACAACAAGGGTTAGGCACTTACGCAGTATCGCTGATCGATCAGCTTTCACTATTTAACCCATCACAAATATAAGGAAATCAGATGAATAAACTTCTCGACTTAAGTCTCTATTTAGTCCTAGATCCAATTTTATGTGGTGGTATTACTGGCATGGTAGAGACCACAAAAATCGCTGTTGCTAATGGGGTAACCGCCGTTCAATTAAGATCAGAACATGAATTTTCTGGTAAAAATTGGTATTACGCAGCAGAAGCGTTAAAAGAAGTGTTAAGCGATACCCGTGTTCCTTTACTTATTAACGATCATGTTGATATAGCCCTAGCAATTGATGCCGATGGTGTCCATATTGGGCAAAGCGATTTACCAGTCGATGTCACACGTAAATTAATTGGCAATGACAAATGGTTAGGATTTTCGGTTGCTAATCGCCAACAACTTAATGAAGTCCCATGGCAACTTGTCGATTATATTGGGATTGGTCCAATTTATCCTACCAGCACTAAACAAGATGCCGCACCAGCAATGGGCATGCCACAATTAACTCAATTAGTTAAGCTAAAACAGCGCCCTGCTGTGGCAATAGGTGGCATTAATGCCAATAATGCTACCCCAATATTGCAAAGTGGTATTGAAGGCATTGCTGTCGTTTCGGCAATTTGTGGTCAAAAAGATATACAACAAGCCACATTATCGCTAATTGAAAAAATCCAACAAGCTCAAAAAAAATAAGGGGTAATATTATGACAACCGTTGCTTTAACCATTGCCGGTTCTGATCCAAGTGGTGGTGCAGGTATCCAAGCAGATTTAAAAGCCTTTTCAGCTCTCGGAGCCTATGGAATGTCAGTAATCACCGCCCTTACCGCACAAAGTACCCAAGGCGTTGATAGTGTATTGGCAATTGATCCTACATTTGTGGCTGAACAATTTAATACCCTATATCACGATATAAAAATTGATAGCGTGAAAATGGGAATGCTAATGAATAAAGAGATCATAACGACTGTTTATCATCTGCTGAACAATAACCCTATTGCTAACATTGTGCTTGATACGGTGATGATCGCTAAAGGGGGACATACGCTGTTAAAATCTGACTCTGTTAGTGCTATTCGTGAACTATTAATACCTTTATCAACGGTAATAACACCCAATCTTCCCGAAGCAGCAACGTTACTCGATTGTGAAGAAGCAAAAAACGAAGATCAAATGCAACAACAAGGTCATGAGTTATTGAAATTAGGTTGTAAAGCAGTTTTAATGAAAGGTGGGCATTTACCCAGTCCAGAGAGCCCGGATTATTTAATAACCCCAATGCAAACGATTAGAATGGTCTCACCGCGAATTCAAACTAAAAATACTCATGGTACGGGTTGCACATTATCGGCAGCAATTGCGACACTGCTGCCTAAACATGGTTTAGAAGATGCCATACAGCAAGCGAAAGACTATTTGCAAGGTGCAATTACTCATGCAGATGAGTTAAACATTGGTCAAGGAATTGGTCCAACGCACCATTTTTATCAGTGGTGGTAGATTAAATTTTTTAATAAATACTGAAACTGGTGTGTCGAAAAAAGAGTTAATATGATTTTTAAACATAACAACACACCAGCAGAACATAAATATCTAAAATTATCTTAATCCCAATTTCAATTAATCAATGGAATTGCTTTTTTATTACTCAAAGACCAATAACCATCAAAAACATAGGAATTAAAATCACAATTACATCTAACATGAATCACAAATACGCTATCTTTAAGAAGTAATCCTTAAAGATACGGGTCATGATTCAAAAGGTTTTGCTCTCTCTTTCCATGCAATCATAATTTTTGTATTGAAAGATTTGTACATCAAATAAACTAATGCAGATTCTTTGCTTCACTCACACTACAGTGGAGCGATCCTTGTTTTGTATCTTTATCTTCTGAATAGAGCGCCCAGCAACTCTTCATTGAAAGATCAATCTTTTTGGTGATTGCAACTCCGCTCGCATATTGACAAACAACATAATAAGGAGCGGTATCTTTGACATGATTTACTTCCCATACTAATTTTTGTTGTTTACCATCAATTGTGCCTCTTGCAGGTACCAACGAAGCTTTGTTAGCGGGTTTATCATAAAAAAGTCCTAAATTAAAAAAAGATGAAGTGTAAGTTCTATCTTCCGAAATTTCCCATCCATCTGGCATTTCTTCAACTTTGACTTTGATTGTCATCTCTTTTGGGCAATCAATCTGATACGCATTTATAGTAAAAGCACTCGCCAAACAAGCGATGGTTATCATAGCGCTGTATAATCTTTTTCCTTTCATATTCTATTTTCCTTTAAAAACTGTCTTTGCTATTCATAAATTGGAAAAACAATTAATATTAAAATAATTACGACAATTACATAAAAATATTGGGTCGTTATAATTGCCCTTTTAATAAATTCGATTATTAATTATTCTAGTTTGATAATAAAGTTTAGACCTAATTATTTGTTTCGTTTGTTTCATTATTGGTACAGTTAAGTGAAACAATACTATTTTCTACTTTGCCGTATTTATCCTCAGAATAAAAACTCTTGCAAATATTCACCGAACGATCAATTTTTTTTATCAATTGGATAAAACTTCCATCATAACTACAATTGACATAAAATGGCACATCTTCAAGAGGCGGACTTACTAGCCATGTAAGCTCAAACTGTTTACCCCAATTTTTACGACCGATTAAAGTTTCTTCAGGCTTTTGTTCTATCATTTTAACGGGTTTATTGTAAAAAACAGATAGGCTAGCAGGTTCATATAAAGCACTATCTTCACTCTCAATAACTTCCCAGCCATCAGGAAGGTTTTCGACAGATGTTTTAACTTTGAGTGCTTTAGGACATTCAATTTGATAAGCATTCACAGCAAAAACGGCAGCCAACCAAGCCATTGAAACGACAGTAATGCGTAAGATTTTTTTATTCATCTTATAAATCCTTTTAAAATCAATTATTACTTAAATGATTATGCCAACACCGTAACAAAGATCAAGATGAATTAATCTTTTAAATAAAATAAGAAATTTTTCATAAAACAAATTTGTTAAAAAGTTTCAGGTAACGCATACGTTTCAGTAAAAAACCGTGATATTTGTAAAAATTATTCAGGAGTCTATACCGTTTCATTATCAATTTGAAAGGCAATTTGTTTACTATTACGAGATATTTTTTTAGCTATATTCATTAAATCATTCAGAATGATAAATGATATTTTCCGCTCTATCTTTCACTGAACTTTTCTTCGGAAATCTGCCTGCATTGATATCCATATAAAACGGTTTAAAGCAAATCTCAATTTAATGCCATATTGGATTAGTTTAAATAGCATTATTTAGTCAAAAAACAGACCGATAAGTATAACATTATTAATAAATATTAACCTGTTTTATTAAAAAATCCCCAAGTTAAGTTTACTAAGGTATCAATCTTTTCGATAAGAATATCGAAATTATCTGTTAGCATAAAATAGATATTATTTTAATAATATTTGAGATCCTTAAAAGTAAGAAAACTTATCTGGTACTAAAACCAAAGTCATATTTATTAATAACTGTAGTTAATAATTTGCATATATCGTAATAATAAAAGAGGAACTCAAATGCCAAGTATTACAATTTATACATCAGAAGATCAAAAGATTGGAACGAATGCTTTTTCTGAATTTTCAGTTTGTTTAAAAAATATAACAAAAAAAGTGTTACAAGCTGAAGATAATAATATACACATAGCCTATTTAACATCCGATATCGGCTATGGAAAACCAATCTACTTTGAAGCTAAGTTGAGAAAAGAAGTTTTTCGTAGTGAAGAGGTGATGATAACCTATTTACATCAAGTTGATTTATTAATTGAAGAAAAGATGGGAGTTAAAGCCAGAATTCGTTGTTTTATGTATGACGTTGATTACATATTTGCCAAAAATTGAAGGTAACAAGCTATGAATAAAGAATTTTCAAAGAAAGAACTAGGAAATATTTTAGTTACAGCAATAAGTGATGGTTATTTGGATGCTAACTTTAATTTACTGGCTAATATTAATGTTAAAGAGTGTGAAATTATCCAGCGAAATGCACATCAAAAAAAACTAAATTCTGTACATATCAATACGTTTTTAGTACAACAACAAGGAATGAATATTTTAATTGATGCTGGCGCAGGTGGGGTTAAAGGTTGGGGAGGAGAGTTAGTTAATAATCTAACTAAATTAACTCTTAAACCTAAAGATATAGATGCTATCCTACTTACTCATGCTCATCCAGATCATATTGGTGGTTTGCTTACTTCTAATGGAGAAGTTGTTTTTCCAAATGCAAAATTATTGATTAGTCAGGAAGAATATCATTATTTGGAAGATGAAAAATCTTTTCTCTCGGCTTCTGACCGTATAAAAAATAACATTATTTTTGCTCGCAATGTTTTCAAACAGTATCAAGATAGTTTGTGTTTCATTAATAAAAATGAGGTATTTCCTAATATATTTGCTATTCCGATGCAAGGCCATACACCAGGACATACAGGTTATAAAATTATTGGTAGCAAGCAAAGTTTATTAATTTGGGGTGATATTGTCCATTTTCCATATATCCAATTATTAAAACCAAACGTCTCGATCGCTTTTGACTATGATCCAAACTTAGCTATAGAAACACGAACTCAAGTTCTAAATATGGTTTGTCGCGACAATATTCTTGTTGGTGGAATGCATTTTGGACCTAAAGGTTTTGGTTATATCAAAAAATCTCAGACAGGATACAAAATAGTTACAGATGGTTAATTAAACATTGTTATTTACTAAAATCATTATTTCTTTGAATGGTGATTTAAGAATATTTAATTATATTAACGGTAATATCAATTAGAGTTATTTAAAAAATAACAGAGTAATTGCGAGTAATATTTTTATAATATTTATTAAATAAATATTGTGGCATTAATAACCGATATAGCTTAATCGTGGGTCTTGAAAAACCGAAATCATCATATTAATTAATTTATTGATATCAAAATAAGAGTAATTAGTATGATGAACCAATTCAATTTTAAAATCATTGAATGGAGTATCTAGTTTATGTACTTTAATCTTGCGTTTGATCTCATTACTAATTGAACAACGTAATACCAATGCAACACCTTTACCTAAAGCGATATTTGAAAAAAGCACAGGATAAGAACCACATTCAATTACACGTTCTGGTTTAATATTACCAGCATTAAATAACATTTCGAAGTTTCGTTTTGATGTTGCACACTGTTTGCTACTAACTAAAAAAGTTTTGCCATTTAGATGAGAAATATTGGTAATTGTTGGGTAACTTTTGTCTGTTACTATGACGAGTTCAGTCGAAAGTAAAATTTTACTTGTATGTTTTTCATTTGAAAAACCAGCACCAATAATTACAGCATCAAATTCATTTTTATCATAGGCACTAAGTAAACTAATAGTGTTGCCTATTGTAACATTAATATTCAATCCAAATTCTTGACCTAAATTAATCAAAGAAGTAATGATATAAGGTGGTAAACACTCAATTATTCCTACATTTATACTTAAATAATTTTCTTTAGTATTGGCTATATCTTTTTTACAATCTTCCGCTAATCTTAAAATTTTCAGTGCATATTCATACAATATCAATCCTTGTTTAGTTGGAATGCATCCCCCTGTTTTTCTATCCAATAAAAGGGTATCAAGATTATCTTCTAGACTTCGTATTCTGTGAGAAATACTGGATTGTACACGATTCAAACGTTCAGCAGCTAGAGTGATATTTCCTGTCTCAACAACTGTTACGAATGCTTGAAGTTCACTTATTTTCATTCATCACCTTTTGTTATTAATTAATTTAATATAGAGACTGATTTATATATTTTGAGTTGGGAACTATTTTCAAATAATTGTATTTAAATAACAGAGTTCGTACTAAGTACCATATTTTAGTCTAGCTAATATCTATTTCATTATCCATTTAGGATCAACACCATTATCGAATTAATCATCTAAAAATAGGTATGTTTAAGGTATCAATCTTTTCGATGAATACTTCGATTTTATTCGTTGGTTTTATTGCATTTTAATAAATATAATTTTTAGCAATAAGTTCATTTAATTACTTTATAGCAAAATGGTTACACGATCAAATGACGAAACATGATTATGGATTATTAAAAAATTGTGCAACCTTTTAGTGCTGTGTGAAAAATAAACCAGTGATGCTATGGCAATCTAAAATAAATAACTTTAAAAAAGACATATTAGAATGATAAAAAAACTTCATAAACAGGAATTCGATACCTCAAAAAGTTACTTTGCTACAGCAGCAATTTTGATCGGAGTCGGGATGTCGGCATTAGATAGTTCAATAGTGAATATTGCATTACCTTCTATTGTTAATGCATTAAATATAGAAGTTTCATCAAGCATTTGGATTGTCAATAGTTATCAGATTGCTAGTGCTGCAACTATGTTAATTTGTGCATCATTATCTTCAAGAGTTGGAGAAAAACTTTTTTTCAAATTAGGAATGCTATTGTTCACACTCTCATCACTAGGTTGCAGCCTTTCTCCAAACTTTTCAATTTTGATTGCTATGCGAATGGTACAGGGAATCAGTTATGCAATAATGATAAGTGTTGGGTTAGGTTTGTACCGAACCATTCTTCCGACAAATATGCTCGGAACAATATTAGGATTGAATGCAATGGTATTTGCTGTAGGTACAGCCATTGGGCCTGCATTAGGAGGATTGATTATTTCATACTTATCTTGGCCTTGGTTATTTTATATCAATATTCCCCTTGGTATCATTGCAATTACTTTATCTTTTATCTTTCTAGGAAAAGATAGCGAAAAAGAAAAAGGGTTTGATTGGTTAGGTGCAATAAGCTCTGCAACTGCATTGGGGTTAATTGTCGTTGCAGTTGATCAAATAGGGCATTGGAATAATAAAACACTTATATCTTGTGTTTTTATTGCTATGATTTTATTTATAATATTTATTAAAATTCAAAATCATTCTAAATATCCCTTATTGCCGTTAGATATATTTCGTTCCAAGATATACAGTTTGGCAGTAATTTCTTCAATTTTGATTTTTATCTCTCAAGGAATAGCATTGGTCAGTTTACCATTTGTATTACAGCATACTTATGGTTATTCAGTACTTGTATCAGCATTTATATTTACTCCATGGCCTATAGCTGTGGCTTTTTGTGCACCACTAGCGGGCATACTTTCTAATCATTTTAATCCAACTAAAATATCTTCAATCGGTGCAGTCCTTTTTTGTTTAGGATTAAGCTCATTAGCTTTTTTACCTGAAACTGTATCTACGATTAATATTTTATGGCGAGTCGCTATTTGTGGAGTAGGCTATGGTTTATTTATCCCTCCTAATAATAAAGAAATGTTTACTAATGTTAAAAAAAATCGAACTGTTATTGCTTCTGGAATGTTGTCGACAGCCAGAACAACTGGTCAGTCAATGGGTGCCGCCATTGTGGTAGTGATAATTATCGCATTAGATGGTGTTGGAGGAATAGACTTTGTACGATTTGTTTTTTATGTTTTTAGTTTTGCAAGCCTTATAGCTGCATTCTCGTCTATAGTGAGTATATCACGTATCCACCGTTAACTAAGTTACGCATCCACTTGTGACGGTATAGACTCCTGAATAATTTTTACAAAAACTAAACATAATCTATTAAAATTTCTAGAGAATTTGCTTTAGCGTTTCTTCAATTATTCTGTGAGATAAAAAAGGCGATTTTTAAATTAATCGCCTAAATTTATTAATATTTAAGTAGATATTATTAATTTCTAATACGAAATACCCACAAATTCAAATCCAGCGTCATTAATTGCTGCAATTGCTGCTTCTTGCGAGATTGTACCACCTTCTATATCAACTTCATGCTTAGCAAGATCTACCGTTACTTTCGCTTTGGAATCGATAGCATTGATTGCTTTCGTGATGGTATTGACACAATGTTGGCAACTCATATTATCGACTATTAATTTCATCATTAACCCCTTTTGGTTATTTAATAATTTAATTACTCATTTAGCAAAATTAAGGTATCCCCTAAATAAAAATAAGTTTGCTAGCTAAGTAAGGCGTAATAACTATATTACGCCAATAAACTGATAAAAAAAATAGTTTGGAATATTATTAAAACCACTCAATTAAATACACTGTTCCAATAAACAACTGATCATCATAATTGAAATAAATAACGGTACTAATATTAGCTCGTGACCTTCAATAAAGCTATCTGACTTATTTTTTTAAATATATCGTCATATCCGCCATATGTGTAGGAATAGATGGTAATGCCAAATGTTGCTGTATTTATTGTGAGTAATCTCCCTTTATTTTAGCTGCTAAGCTAGCCATACCACTAAAAAAGACAAATTGATGTTGGAATTTACGAAGTAGGTAACTGATATAAAAAATCCCAGTTTTTAGACTGGGATCTTAATTATTTGCCAATCATATTAATTCCTAAACGACGGCACTCTAAATACCAAAGATAGATCCCGATTGGAATACCTAAAGGAGCTATTTTGCAGGCTATATATATATCTTCAGTGTTAATTACAAATTGATTTGTATTAAAATAAAACAAAATTGAAGATATTAAACTTGTAATTAAAATAATCAAAAACAACAGTAAAGGCATCGCTATACATAAAAACAATAATGCTAAATATTTTCTATACTTCATCTTACTTTCTCCTTTTTAAATTATTAATTTTATTATCAATTAATTCTCATCTAGCGAAATTTACGACTCTTTTAGTAATAGTGGATATAAAGCTTTGCGCAGCAGGTTTAGTAATTATCAAAATACTAATTAAGACTTATTTATATTGCTTCAAAATAAAACAGTAACTGTGTTTGACTTACTTATCAGATCAAAATGAAAGAAAATAACTTAAAAAAATTATCGGTAAATATAACCTCAATAGTGCCACAAGCTCTAAATGACTATTTAAAAAAGCCAGATAAAAAAGGGCATCTAATGAAGTTACCTAAATTAAAAAACATTTGTTGTCTATTTTATCAACAAATCTATGAATATTACATCTAATTCAGATAAAAAAAGCAAACAGCACAGAAATAAAATTGGTAACGATATAATTAACTTTGAAATATAAAAAATTAATCATCCTTTTGATAGGTTAACGTAAAAAACTATTTAGAATAAATCGATAAAAGATTATTGATAATTGCAACACATACCTTTTGAATTTAGTTAGTCGATATTTTATGTAGAAATAATTTAGACATGCATACCATTTAATTAATATTTTTACATTTGATATGATTATATATGTTTGATAATTTGCCGTATATTTTAATAATATACCTTGTATTACTTTTAATAAAAGATAAAATCAAACTTATTATTTAACCGTTCAAATATTAATTGCATGAGTAAAAAATCAAATATTAAATGTACGAGTAAAGATTTAGAGAAGATTAGTCGATTTTTAAGCTATATCTTAAGGCATAAACCAGAAGCGATAGGTATCACATTAGATAGTAATGGTTGGGTTGGAGTAGATGTTTTAATTCGGCAAGCGAAGAAACATGGTATGCAAATTTCTCAAGATTTAATTACCGAAGTCGTGAGAACCAATGATAAAAAACGCTTTACTCTGTCCGAAGATAATCTAAAAATTCGTGCAGCACAAGGGCATTCAACTAAGCAAGTTAATATAGCGTATAATGAGAAAACTCCGCCTGAATATTTGTATCATGGTACAGCAACCCATTTTCTTGATTCAATTTTTCAACAAGGTTTGATTGCAGGCGAACGCCATTATGTTCATATTTCAATTGATGAAAAAACAGCCGTAACCGTTGGTAAACGTCATGGAAAACCAATTGTCTTAAGAATTAACGCATTAGCAATGTTTCAACAAGGTTTTAAGTTTTATTTAGCCGATAATGGGGTTTGGTTAACGAATAATGTGCCAAGCCAATTTTTAGAAGTTATTTAAAATAAATCAGTATAACTAAAAAAATAATTTCTATTCATTTGCATAAAAATAATTTAATTAAGGTAGAGCACACTTTTAGATTAATTAAAAGTATCTCTATTAGTCAAATCTATTTCTATTTTTTAGAATCGATAATAGTGCGGTTAGTTTAACGTATTCTTTCCTCATCCTTCGTAAGTTCATATCTTAATACAAGTTTGACATAACAATTTTCAAATATTACATGATAGAAATCATCGACATCAGCAAAAATTGAGGGTATTGTATATTTATTCATCTAAGCAGGTGTTGTGATTAATTTGTCTGCTGTTTTTCATTTTGATCTTGGCTCAGATGTGTAGTCGTCTTTTTTTTATTTTTTTCATAAACGATATTCAGGTTAATTAGGAGCCGAAAAATGCAACATATTATGGAAACAATTAGGAAAACAGAACAAGAATTTATTGAGATTCGACATCAAATTCATCAGCACCCTGAAGTAGGTTTTGAAGAGAATAAAACCAGCGATTTGGTTGCAAATAAATTGGATGAGTGGGGATACGAGGTTCATCGAGGGTTAGCCAAAACAGGCGTCGTTGGTGTTTTGAAAAATGGTACCAGTAATAAAAAAATTGGTATCCGAGCCGATATGGATGCTTTACCTATAGTTGAAGCCTCCGGAAAACCTTGGAGTAGTCTTATCCATGGCAAATTTCATGGTTGTGGTCATGATGGGCATACCACTATTTTACTGTGTGCAGCTAAATATCTTGCCCAAACCCGTAATTTTGATGGCACGTTACATGTCATTTTTCAACCTGCAGAAGAGTTATTGTATGGTGGAAAGGTGATGGTGGATGATGGCTTATTTAAAAAATTTCCTTGTGATGTTATTTTCGGTATTCATAATATGCCCGGATTTAAAGAAGGCCATTTTTATTTTAGAGCCGGTGCACTTATGGCTTCATCCGATACCATTCATATCAATATTAAAGGGAAAGGTGCTCACGGCGCCATGCCTGAACGAGGAATTGATGCGACCCTTGTCGCATGTTATATCGGCACTGCACTGCAAAGTATTGTTTCTCGTAATGTTTCTCCGTTTGAGCAAGCTGTTATAACCATTGGTTGTATTCAATCTGGTGAAGCGCCGAATGTTGTTAATAGCGATGCACTTATGAAACTAACCGTTAGAGCATTAGATAATGATACTCGAACTTTATTACTTAAACGTATTACTGAAATTGCCACTTCTCAGGCGGAAAGTTTTGGTGCCTGCGTTAAAATCGAGCATGTCAATGGTAGTCCTGTTTTACATAATGGTGCGGATGCAACAAAATTTGCATTTGACGTTGCCCAAAAATTATTCGGAGAAGATCGTGTTCATGATAATTGTCATCCTTTTATGGGCAGTGAAGATTTTGCATTTATGTTAGAGAGTAATCCAAACGGTTGTTACATGATTATTGGCAATGGTGATGAACCTGGTTTTTGTAGTGTACATAATCCTGGTTATGATTTTAATGATAAATGTATTGTTCCTGCTGCGTCATATTGGGTTGCATTAACTGAAACATATTTAAGTAAATAAGGATAGCGTACATCTATGGCTAATTTAAATATGTCAAATTCAACAAATTCTGAAGCTGTGCCATTTAAAAATGATAACCGGTTAATATTAGGTATTGTATTAGGGGTCATTACTTTTTGGCTTTTTGCTCAATCAATTGTCAATGTTGGGCCAGCAGTTCAGCATTCTGTCGGTATTACACCTGCGTCTTTTAATTTGGCGGTGAGTTTGACCGCCCTCTTTTCTGGTTGTTTTATTGTGGTTGCTGGCGGACTTGCTGATCGTTTTGGGCGGGTTCGTTTTACCTATTTAGGTTTTATTTTAAGTATTATTGGTTGCCTTTGTTTGATCTTCGCTCAAGGTGAAGTGTTATTCATCATTGGACGCATTATTCAAGGTTTGTCTGCTGCCTGTATTATGCCCTCGACTTTGGCATTAGTGAAAACTTATTTTCAAGGTAAAGAGCGCCAGCGCGCATTAAGCTTTTGGTCGATTGGCTCTTGGGGCGGTTCAGGTACTTGTGTGCTTGCTGGCGGTGCTATAGCAACTTATTTGGGTTGGCAGTGGATTTTTATTATTTCTATCATCTGTGCTGTGCTCGGTATGCTGTTATTGAAAGGTACACCAGAAACCAAAATCGAAGATCCTTCAAGTTTGCCAAAATTTGACTATGTAGGACTATTTGTTTTTGTTATTACTCTGGTTTCATTAAATCTTGTGATAACTAAAGGATCAACATTTGGTTGGACAAGTGTCGTGACATTATCCTTGGCTACGGTATGTTTTGTTTTTCTTATTTTATTTTTTGTTATTGAAACACGTAAAGCGAGTGGCGCTTTTATCGATTTTTCATTATTTAAAAATGTTCCTTACCGTGGTGCTACCTTATCTAACTTTCTGCTTAATTCTGTTGCCGGTACATTAATTGTTGCCAGTACTTATACCCAACAAGGACGAGGCTTTACACCTTTCGGAAATGGATTATTGACCATTGGTTATTTAGTGTCAGTGCTATGTATGATTCGAGTTGGAGAAAAAATCTTACAAAAAGTAGGCGCAAAAAAACCAATGTTACTCGGACCATTAATTACTGGTTCAGGAATTGCGTTGATGACGCTGACTTTCTTACCCGATACGCTTTATATTATTTCGGTGTTGGGGGGCTATATTTTATTTGGTCTTGGCTTAGGTTTTTATGCAACGCCATCAATCGATACCGCAATATCAAGCGCTCCTGAAGATAAGGTTGGTATTGCATCAGGAATTTATAAAATGGCAAGCTCATTAGGCGGTGCATTTGGTGTAGCCATTTCAGCATCCACCTATTCAGCAATTATTGCCAGTGGTCAAAGCATAGCAATAGCTGCAGCACTGGGACTCTGGATTAGTGTTGGATTTTGTCTGTTATGCTTTACTTCAATTTTAATTTTAGTTCCAAGCAATGCCGGTAAGAATAAATAAATCAGGTTAACTTTTTATAATATTAAAACTTATCATTGGGGTGGAACTTTTAACTTCTATCCCTATTTTTTTAAAGATAGATGAATTAAACCCATAAAGCTTAAAAAGCAATATGGGGTTAATTATGAGAAATATTCATTAACAGTATGAATTTTTTGGCACATTTAATTTATTTGCCAATACAGAATGAACTGAATATTCTTCCTAATAAATCATCAGAAGTAAACTGCCCAGTGATTTCACTTAAGGCTTCTTGAGCTAATCTTAACTCTTCGGCTAAGAGTTCGCCTGCATGGAATGTTATAATTAGCTTCTATCCCTATTTTTTTAAAGATAGATGAATTAAACCCATAAAGCTTAAAAGCAATATGGGGTTAATTATGAGAAATATTCATTAAAATATGAATTTTTTGACACATTTAATTTATTTGCCAATACAGAATGAACTGAATATTCTTCCTAATAAATCATCAGAAGTAAACTGTCCAGTGATTTCACTTAAGGCTTCTTGAGCTAATCTTAACTCTTCGGCTAAGAGTTCTCCTGCATGGAATGTTATAAGTTGGTATTGACCATTATTTAAATGCTCAGAGGCTTTTTCAAGTGCTTGCAAGTGACGACGTCTAGCCAAAAAGCCACCTTCTGTACTACTTGAAAATCCCATAGCTTGTTTTAGATGCTCACGCAATAATGTCACACCCTCTCCTGTTCGAGCAGATAATTGAATAAGCGCATATCCCTCTTCTTCGCTATAACCAAGTGCCTCGCCCGTTAAGTCTGCTTTATTGCGAATCACTGTAACAGGTATATTTTTTGGTAATCGTTCAATAAATTCTGGCCAAAGTTTTTCGGGATTAGTTTCATTCGTTGTTGTGCTATCGACCATAAATAAAACGCGATCGGCTTGTTCGATTTCTTGCCATGCACGCTCAATACCTATCCGCTCTACTTCGTCACTTGCTTCACGTAGTCCAGCGGTATCAATGATGTGCAAAGGCATACCATCAATGTGAATATGTTCACGAAGTACATCGCGAGTAGTACCTGCAATATTGGTAACAATAGCTGCATCACGTCCAGCTAACGCATTAAGTAAACTGGATTTTCCGGCATTTGGTCGACCAGCAATAACCACTTTCATCCCTTCGCGCAATAGAGTGCCTTGTTTAGCTTCTTGGCGAACTTCGTTTAATCGTTCAATAACTTGATTCAGTTCTGCTTCTATTTTACCGTCAGAAAGAAAGTCAATCTCCTCTTCCGGAAAATCAATAGCCGCTTCCGTAAAAATACGCAAATGAATCAAGGATTCAACCAGTGCATTAACCTTTTTAGAAAATACACCTTGCAAAGATGAAATAGCAGATTTGGCCGCCTGTTCTGAACTGGCATCAATTAAGTCAGCAATCGCTTCGGCTTGGGCTAAATCAAGTTTATCATTTAAAAATGCTCTTTCCGAAAACTCACCTGGTTTGGCAATGCGTACGTTAGCGATTTCAAGTACGCGTTTTAAAAGTAAATCTAAAATAACTGGACCGCCGTGTCCTTGTAATTCAAGCACATCTTCACCAGTGAATGAGTGCGGATTAGGAAAAAATAGAGCAATACCTTCATCAAGTGTTGAGCCATCGTTAGCTAAAAATGGAAGATATTCGGCATACCTTGGTCTAGGTAATTTACCTAATACTGCCTGCGCAACCTCTTGCGCTTTAGGGCCTGATATACGCAAAATACCTACACCACCTCGACCTGGTGGTGTTGCTTGCGCTACAATTGTATCTGATTTCATATTTGTTTATAGCTAATTTAAATTTTGATGATTAATGATATCATGGACGCTCGGCAAAAACAGTAGTGACTAACGCTTTTGCCGTTATTCGTTAATTTTAGCGTATTTTATCCATCGTTTCGTAGTTAATTTGTGGTTTTTGTATTATCACTAGGGTGATCAAAGAGCCAAGAATTTGCTAATGCAAGTGGCTCGCGAATTAATGCAACATACTTATCACCATTATTAAACGCTAATGGTGCCGATAAACCCGATACATCATGCACACCTGAACGTTTAGCAAGCATTATTGAGCGTAAAATATGAAAATCATTGGTAACGACCACCGTGTTGCCTAGAGGTAACACCTGATTGGCAAAAATAAATTGCTCAGCAGTACGCCTTGATTTATCTTCTTGATAAACTCGGTTTGCCTCTATCCCTTTATCAATAAGATATTTTGCCATTACACTGGCTTCTGTTGCTGATTCGTCTTCACCTTGTCCACCACATACAACCACTTTAGTTTCAGGATTTTGGTAAAGATATTGAACAGCGACATCTAATCTGTCAGCTAAAGTTGGTGATGCTATAGCGGGAGTACCAATGACTTGGGAGCCTAATATAACCATAGTTTGGGCATGTTGACTCGGTTTTTTCTCAGCATAAATATAGATAACAATGTTACAGACAATGAAATAGATTAATATTAATAAAAAACCATACTTTATTAATTTCATTAACATTACCTTACCCCTTGTTTCACTTTTTAAAACAATTTTCAAAATGATCGTCGACAAGTCCCATTGATTGCATGAAAGCATAGCATATGGTAGAGCCGACAAAGGAAAATCCTCGTTTTTTTAATGCTTTTGACATTCGATCAGAGATGTCAGTATTAACAGGTACTTCACTCTTATCTTTAAAGTGGTTGATTATCGGTTTATTATCAACAAAAGACCAGATAAATTGTGAAAAATCTTCACCATTTTTTTGCATATTTAAATAGGCATGAGCGTTTTTGACAATACTGTTGAGTTTTAATCGGTTGCGAATCAATCCTTTGTTTTCAAGCAAATGTTCAATATCCTCAGGCATAAGTTGGATGATTTTATAAGGGTCGAAATTAAAAAAACAACGACGATACTCATCGCGCTTTCTTAAAATAGTAATCCATGATAATCCTGCCTGTTGTCCTTCAAGACAGATTTTTTCAAATAATTTTAAACTATCATATTGGGCTATTCCCCATTCATTATCATGATAATCAATATAAATTTGGTCATTTAAAACCCAATCACAGCGTGTTTTATTAGTATTATTCATTCTTGTTTTCATCCAAATTATTCAGTATTTTAAAAAATTTATTAATTTAAATTATAAATCAAATCCTCAGTTTTATAGCAAACATTAAATTTTTTTATGAGGGAAAAAAAGTCATTTTTTTGTGGCAGAATAATTTCTACATTTAAAAAAATCAAAAAGGATAGATTTTTTCTGGCTATCTCAAATAAATAGAAGGTTTTTCATGAGTCAATCTGAAATAAATGCCCAATGGCAACCTAGTGCTCGGCCATTAAATAGTAAGGATTTTAAGACATTAATATTGTCATCTTTAGGTGGAACACTTGAGTTTTATGACTTTGTTATCTACGCGCTATATATTGATACCATTGTCAAACCGCTGTTTTTGCCCCATACCTTATCGCCATTAACGTTAGATTTATTTGCTTGGGGTATTTTTGCTGCTGGTTATTTGGTTCGTCCAATTGGCGGCATCATCATGGCACACTTTGGCGACAAAGTGGGCAGAAAGCAGATGTTTACTCTTAGCGTAGCAATGATGGCTCTACCAACCTTTATTATTGGTGTGTTACCAACTTACGAAACCATTGGTATTTTTGCTCCTTTACTGCTGTTAGTTATGCGTATGTTACAAGGGGCTGCAATTGGGGGCGAGATGCCAGGTGCTTGGGTATTTATCGCTGAGCATACCCCAAAACAACGTTATGGTTTGGGTGTTGGTACGCTAACATCTGGTATTACGGGCGGTATTTTACTTGGATTTTTCGTCACGATTATTATTGATCTCTATTTTACTAATCAAAATATTTTAGATTTCGCTTGGCGTATTCCATTTATTATTGGTGGTATTTTTGGCGTCATTTCCGTCTATTTACGAAAATTTTTATCTGAAACACCAATTTTTAAGGAATTAGCTGCCCGTAAAGCTTTAGAAAAAAGTATTCCCGTTGTGACTGTTATAAAAAAACATAAAAAAGCTTGTTTAATTGTCGCTTTATTAACTTGGTCATTATCAACCGCAATTATGGTGGGTATCTTAATCACTCCCGGACGTATCGTGGGTGGTATGTATCATTTTGCTAATCTTGATTGGCGTATTGGTGGGTGTATTGCTGCTTTAACATTATCAATTGGCTGTGTTATTTCTGGTTGGTTAGATGATAAATTAGGAACAGCAAAAACCGTTATCGTGACTTGGGGCGGATTAGCAATAGCCAGTATCTATTTTTACAGTTCATTAAGCGCAGATATGTCATTAACAAAACTTTATTCGATTTGGGCAGTATTTGGCCTATTTATTGGATCCATCGCCATGACTCCAATTATTGGTACGAGAACGTTTCCCCCTGCTATTCGTTATTCTGGGTTATCATTATCATATAATTTAGCTTATGCGCTATTTAGTGCAATCACACCGACTTTAACGATCTATTTATTAAGTCCTGATCATATTTTAGGTGAATATAGTTATCTTGGTGCAGGTATTTATATCTCAGCTGTAGCTTTACTTGCGGTTTTAGTTGGGTTTTCTCAGCTAGCCCAAAAGGGTTGGCAAAATAACGCACCTAATTAATCCGTCAATTAATCAAGATACCAAATTAGAAACAGGGCAAGCGCCCTGTTTTTTAGTTCAAGATATGATGAATCTTTAATGTATTAACACAAATACATTAGCGCATTGTAACAAACTCTTCTGCAGCTGTTGGGTGAATAGCAACAGTGTTATCAAAGTCTTTTTTAGTTGCACCCATTTTTAGTGCCACAGCAAATCCTTGTAACATTTCGTCCATACCATACCCTATACCATGTATTCCAACAATTTTTTCGTCAGGTCCCACACAAACCAGTTTCATTCGACAAGGTTGGCGGTGACTTGTGACAGCCGTATACATAGCCGTAAAGCTTGAGGTGTAAACTTTGACGTTTTCATCACCGTATTCTAAAATCGCTTGCGGTTCGGTTAAGCCTACAGTACCAATTGCTGGATGCGTAAATACCACTGTTGGAATATTAGTATAATCTAAATGTTCATCAGGTTTGTTATTAAACAATCTTTCCGATAAACGACGCCCAGCCGCAACAGCAACAGGTGTTAAAGCCATTGCGCCAGTATCATCACCAACAGAATAAATGCCAGGCACGTTCGTATTTTGGAATTTATCGACAATAACAAATCCGTTATCATTAACGTCAATACCTGCCGCAGATAAGTTCATATCCTGTGTAGCGGGTTCACGACCTATTGCCCAAATTAGACAATCAACCGTATAACTTTCACCATTTTCAAGGGTTAAGGTTAAACTATCATCGCTATTTTTAGTAACTGATTGTGGAATAGCAAACGTGTGTAGATGCTGTCCTTCTTCCGTTATTACTTCCATTAAGGTTTTAATAATCAACGGATCAAACGATCTTAATGGTGTTGCTTGACGAATAAATTGGTGAGTCTCTGCCCCTAATGCATGCACAACCCCTGCAATTTCACAAGCAATATACCCTGCCCCAACCACAGCAACGCGTTTAGGTAAAGATTTTAATGCAAAAAAACCATCAGAGGTAATACCATATTCTGCACCAGGGATAGTTGGGATTGTCGGTTTACCCCCTACTGCAATTAAAATGTGATCGGCACTGTAATGTTCACCATTTACTTCAATTGTATGTGCATCAACAAATTTAGCGTAACCGTATATGATATCAACATTGTTATTAGTTAAAACACGATCATAGGATTGGTGAATACGATCGATATAGGCATTTCGGCTATCAAGTAATTTATCCCAATTAAATTGATTAATTGTCGTATCAAAACCGTAATCCGGACCGTAGTGATTAATTGCTTCGGCGATTTGTGCACCATACCACATCACTTTTTTAGGTACACAACCTACGTTAACACATGTTCCACCTAACAATTTTGCTTCTATAATTGCACATTTTTTACCATATGACGCTGCTCGGTTCACTGATGCGATACCGCCACTTCCACCGCCAATCGCTATATAATCATAATGTTTGGTCATTAAATATCCTCTGTAATCGTTCTCCCAAATTAAGTAATAGCTTTGCACAAAGTGAATAATAAAAAAAGCGTTAATTATAAAATTTAACAATAGATTTTAACGATTGATCTTAGGTATATTGGATAAAAAACCATTTTATTAGGGCGTTAGGTATATAAAGCTCTTAATTTTCAGCCTATCTGGGGAAGTAATATTAAAATGAAAAGCGAGTATAAAACGTTTGATTAGTGTAACGCCCGCTAGACTAATCGGTTACTTGATTCAGTAACCGATTTTGTCGAAGAAAGTTAGCGGTTTTTAATGGCATTGATAATGTTGGTGGTTGAGCAACCATCTTCAAAATTGAGGACTTTGACTGTGCCACCGGCAGCAGTGACTTCTTTGCCTCCCGCAATATCTTCAGGTTTATAATCACCGCCTTTGACTAATACATCTGGCAGGATGCTGGCAATAAGTCGTTGTGGTGTCTCCTCTTCAAATGGAACAACCCAATCAACTGAATTGAGTGCACCCAGAACAATCATGCGTTGCATAAGTGGATTAATGGGTCTTGATTCACCTTTTAATTGTTTTACCGATGCATCACTGTTAACTGCAACGATGAGACGATCGCCCAGCTTTCTTGCATTAGCAAGGTAAGATACATGTCCTGCGTGCAGGATATCAAAACAACCATTGGTCATCACAATTTTTTCACCACGCATACGAGCTTTTTTTACTTCTTCTTTAAGCTCATCTTCAGTCATTACTCCAAAACCATCATCGGCACGTGCACGGATAGCGTTGCTCAGTTCAACCTGCGAAACGGTTGATGTACCCAGTTTGCCAACCACAACACCTGCAGCAGCATTGGCAAGGAAACAGCTCTCTTCTAATGATTGACCGGCAGCCAAGGCCGCGGCTAATGTGGCAATAACGGTATCACCTGCTCCCGTTACATCAAACACTTCTTTCGCTTGTGTTGGTAGATGATAAATTGGTTTATTTAATTGCAACAAGGTCATGCCTTTTTCACTACGAGTCACTAATAGTGCTTTTAGATCATATTGCTTAATCAGTTGATGACCTTTTTCAACAATATCTTCTTCTGTTTGGCATCGACCAACTACGGCTTCAAATTCCGACATATTTGGAGTAAGTAACGTAGCGCCTCGGTAACGTTCAAAATCCGTACCTTTAGGATCGACCAATACCGGAACATTTGCTTGATTAGCCAGTTTTATCATGGCTTGTACTGCCGATAGCGCACCTTTGGCGTAATCCGATAAGACCATAACTTTATGTGTTTCTAATGCGGTTTGAATGCGTTCAAGCATAGGTGTAGAATCAACATTACCAAACCCCTCTTCAAAATCAATACGAATTAATTGCTGATTGCGCGATAAAACGCGTAATTTGGTAATAGTCGGATGTGTCGATACTGATACAAAATCACATTGTACTTTATGTTTACTTAATTGTTCATCAAGAATTTTGGCAGGTTCGTCAATCCCTGTTAAACCAATTAAACGTGCATTACCACACAGTGAGGTGATATTCATTGCAACATTGGCCGCTCCGCCGGGTCTTTCTTCTAAGGCATCAATTTTGACAACCGGTACGGGCGCTTCAGGCGATATGCGATTAGTGCCTCCATACCAATAGCGATCGAGCATGATATCACCCACAACGAGTACATTAGCACGGTTAAAATCAGGTAATGATGTTTTCATTATGATTAGTTATCCTTACTGGTTATTTAAATCATAGTCATCTGTTATTACTTTTCATTTTCATCTTCAGATGCAAAAGCATCTTCTTCACTATCTTCGTGTTTACGTGGTTGGTAAAAACGTGCAAAGAAAGTTCCGATTTCAAAAAGCAGACAGATAGGTACAGCTAATAAAATTTGAGAAAAGACATCAGGAGGTGTGACAAACATAGCGACAGCAAACACCCCTACAATGATGTACGGGCGTTTTTTACGTAGGCTTTGAGGTGTAGTTATGCCTGTCCAACAAAGTAATATAATAGCAACAGGAACCTCAAAAGCGAAACCAAATACAATAAAAAGTGTCATCACAAAATCAAGATATTTTGTGATATCAGTATTTATCGCCACATCAATCGGTGCCGTGTGGATAAAAAAGTAAAACGCCAGTGGAAATACGACAAAATAGGCAAAAGCAATGCCAAGATAAAAAAGAACAGTGCTTGATACAATTAATGGCATAACTAAGCGTTTTTCATGCTGATACAACGCTGGCGCAACAAATCCCCAGACTTGGTAAAGTACATAAGGAATTGAGATAAATATTGCCACTACAGCCGTTAATTTAATCGGGGTAAAAAATGGCGCGGCAATATCTGTTGCTATCATACTGCTACCTTGTGGTAACTGACTGATAAGTGGATTTGCCACAATATGATAAATATCATTAGAAAAATAGAGTAAACCGCTAAATACGACTAATATACAAATAATACAACGTAGTAGGCGTGTTCTGAGTTCGACAAGATGTCCAATTAAAGGTTGTGTAGCATCGTCAGTCATGATTTATCTTTATCTGAGTGAATTTGAGGATCCAATTGAGAGGCCGAATCGATCTCTTTTTGTAACGATTCTGTTACGCGTTTTAAGTCATCAATTGATTCCTGAATTTCTGGAGTCAGTGCTTTTAAACCGCTTTGTTCAGCTTTTTTTAAACTGTCTTGCAACTCTTGCAATTTTAGTTCTTTGTTTAATTCCAGTTGCACTGTTGCTGACATACGGCGCAGTACTTTTATCCAACCAGCAACAGTTTTAATAGCGACAGGCAATCGCTCTGGCCCTAATACCACCAGTCCAATAATTAATACTAATAATAGCTGACCAAAGCTGATGTCAAACACGTGTTACTCTTTTTTAGAATTATTGTCATCAGTCGAATTAAGATTTTCAACTTTTGCTGAATTACTGCTTTCGGGTTTATCATCGTCATCATTCATGGCTTTTTTAAAGCCTTTAATTGATGCACCAAGGTCAGAGCCCAACGAGCGTAACTTTTTAGTTCCAAATAATAACACAACAACAGCAATTAATATGAGTAGTTGAGGCAAGCTTGGCATCATGATATTTATCTCCAATAAAGTTGAGATTTAAATTATACACTTAAATAATAAGATTCCAACAGTAACAATTAATGAATAATAAGCAATGCAATACCTGCAACACTCACTAAAGCAAGTATTGTCATTAAATATTGCTGACATCTTTTACTTTGTTGTAACTCTTGGTTAATTTGTTTTAATTGGGTATTCATCTGTTTGGTTATTCGTTCATAATCATTCAATTTCGCTGGTAACTGAGGCAAAATGATTCGCCATTGCGGTAATGATTCCCATGCTTGTTGCAATAGCTTTTGCGCACTATATTTATCTTTATACCATTTTTCTAAAAAAGGTTTGGCAGTTTGCCATAAATCAAGTTCAGGATAAAGCTGGCGACCCAATCCTTCAATATAAAATAGCGTTTTTTCAAGCAGTATTAATTGTGGTTGGATATCCATCTCAAATTGCCGAGCTACCTCAAACAATTGCAATAAAATGTGTGAAAATGATATTTCGGCCAGTGGCTTGGCAAAAGCAGGCTCACAAACATTTCGCATAGCCCTTTCAAGAGCTACAATATCGGTTGTTTCAGGTACCCAGCCAGAAGCAATATAGGTTTCCGCTATTTTTCGATAATCGCGATTAAAAAAAGCTAAGAAGTTTTCTGCAAGATAACGTTGATCATCATTACTTAATATGCCAACAATTGCACAATCAATCCCGATATAACGAGGATCGTTAGGATCAGAGATATCAACAAAAATATTACCTGGATGCATGTCCGCATGGAAAAAGTTATCACGAAAGACTTGAGTAAAGAAAGCTTGAACGCCACGCTGAGCAAGTAATTTCATATCGACATTATGTTGTTTAAGTTGCTCAACATTGGCAATAGGAACCCCTTTTACTCGTTCTTCAACAAGGACGTTCTTACGACATAACTCTTGATATACATAAGGGATATATAAAATATTACTATTGATAAAATTTTCGCGTAACCTAGCAGTATTATAAGCCTCTTGCAGTAAATCGAGCTCTTTTAATAGTGTTGATTCATAATCTCGTACGATTTCAACAGCACGCAGTTTCTCGCCAAATCTTATACGTTTAGTAAATTGTTTTGCTACCCAATACATCAAACCAATATCGGCTTGAATTGCTGGCATAATATTAGGACGTAATACCTTGATTACGATTTCGGCTTGACTATGTTTTAATGTAGCCGTATGCACTTGAGCGATTGATGCTGACGCTAATGGTTTTTCATCGAAATTAGTAAAATAATAGTCGATGGGTTGTTCAAGTGCTTGTTCAATAAGTTGTTTAGCAATTTTACCGTCAAAAGGATCGACCTGATCTTGTAATTTTGCTAATGCATTCGCAATGTCTTTGGGTAACACATCACGTCGAGTTGAGATCATCTGCCCGAATTTTATCCAAACCGGTCCTAACTCTTGTAAAGCTTGACGTAAACGTTCACCAATTGGTTGTTGCTTGGCTTTCGGTTTCACCCAAAATAGACAAAGCAATAAAAAGCGTAGCCATTTTGATAAACGATGTGCTGGCAAAAGCTCATTCAAACGATAAGCATGAAATACTGTTAATATTTTATAAAGTCGAAAAAATGTCATTATTTGTCATCGCTTCAAAATTTAAAGCCAGTATGTAATGCGACAATACCACCTGTCATGTTGTGATATTTAACATCGACAAAGCCTGCATCTTCCATCATTTTTTTTAGGGTATTTTGATTTGGATGCATGCGGATTGATTCAGCTAAATAACGATAACTATCAGAATCGTTTGCCACAATTTTGCCCATTAATGGTAACATGGTAAAGGAATAAAGATCATAAGCTTTATTTAGAATTTTGTATTGTGGTTTAGAAAATTCCAGAATGAGTAAACGTCCACCCGGCTTTAATACTCGCCACATAG
Source organism: Gilliamella sp. B14448G11 (assembly GCF_016101765.1). NCBI lineage: Bacteria > Pseudomonadati > Pseudomonadota > Gammaproteobacteria > Orbales > Orbaceae > Gilliamella > Gilliamella sp. B14448G11. The sequence continues at coordinate 211,895 of NZ_JACFPX010000004.1, forward strand.
ATCGTAATGCTTTATCTTTATCAGTAACATTGCGAAGACCAAACGAAATGGTAATACAATCAAAATAGTTATCCGCAAAAGGTAATTCTTCAGCATTAGCCTGTACATATTCGATATTTTTAAATAGGCCTTTGTCGCGCAGTTTATCACGTCCAACTTTTAACATGGATTCATTGATGTCTGCCAAGACAACTAAACCATTATCACCGACAAGTTGAGAAAATTTTGCAGTTAAATCACCCGTTCCACCAGCAAGGTCTAACACTTTTTGACCTTTACGCACACTGCTATATTCAATGGTGATTTTTTTCCAAATACGATGAATACCAAATGACATCAAATCATTCATTACATCATATTTATCCGCAACAGAATGAAATACATCGGCGACACGTTTAACTTTTTCTTCTTTTAAGACTTGCCGATAACCAAAATCAATTTTTTCTTGATTTGTATTATCTTGATTGTCAGATGATTGAGACATAAAAATTTACCTATCACAAAGATTTAGCTTATTTTAACATAAGCATGAATAAATGTGATGAACTAAATCAATAATGCTTCAACCATCTTGCTTACCGTTTCAAAATGTTGTGCAGGAGTATGATTAGGATCGAGATCATTTTGATGAATCACTAAATCGAAATGATAACTGTCTTTCAGCCCTTTCAACACTTGATTTTCTTTTTCAAAAATCTGTGTGTAATATTGAGCTAATGTATCAAAGTCAATCGTTGTGAAAAGCAGTTTATTGCTATTTTCTACTGCTCTTGAAAGCCGTTCCACATGTAAAATTGCAATGCGAATATAATCTGTTTCACTAAGATAACGTTGATTATATGGAGTTGAAATCTCTCGGTCTATATAGTTAATGTAACCATTACTGACATGTTGCGTATTATAAATATTGGCCAGTTGTAGCGACAACTCATTGAATTTACCTTGGCCAATAATTGCGACTTTTTTGACAAAAAATGGTTTAGCCGCATCAGCAATAAATGACCAGTTTTTATAAGGATTTTGGCGAACTTGCGTCGCGCTGATGTTCATAAAATTACGATCAGCATCAACAATAATTACTGGGCAATCGAAATAGAATTCATAATCTTTGACATCTTGTGGTTCACTGGTGAATACAACATTTGGTTTAATTTTATGCTTAGATAAAATCTGTTTAACACGATCACTCCAATCTTTCCAGCCATTGGGGTAAGATTTAATGCCCGCTTCATCTAAAATGTGTATATGAATATTATGACGATCTTTAAACGTTTCTTTTAACCATGAAAAACGATCGCTAACTTGAGGTTGTCTTGGTAGATGACTTTTATCAAAAAGTTCTTTATCTCGTGTTGCTTCACAACCTAAAAAAATATGCAGCTCATCAACTTGAGTCATTGCTTTTTCAATTAAATAGATATGGCCACAATGTAAAGGATAAAACTTACCAAAAATTAAACCAACTTTATACTCATACGTCATAACAAACACCAACACATTTATATGCTTTACTAGTTAACAATGTACAGAAAAAAAAAGCTATTTCTAATCAAATGATGCTATTAAATATATTTCACCAAAGAACCTTTCAGGTCCTTCAGCGTAACATTATGATAATATTTAATTAAATTATAATTCAATATTTTTATAAATTTGATAATAAAATCCCTGTAGCAACTGAAATATTCAGTGCCGGCATATTATCATTACCTTTCAAATGTACAACGACATCAGCACAGTTAACAAGTTTCATATTAATTTGCTGAAAAATAACTAAAGCAATCTTTTTATTAAATTGAACTTTATGTAATTCGCTCGAAGCAACCGATTTGGTTTGACAAGGTAGTAAAGCAACGATTTGATAACCTTGTTGCTTTAACATATCAAGCGAAGCAACAAAATCATCACTTTTAATGGATTCAACTGCTTCTATACCACCCTCAGCGACTCGCATTGCAGCGCCACTATCAAGCAGATTTGTTTGACGTAACATGACAGCATTTACACGATAAAAAGCTGCACTTCTTATTAATCCTCCTAAATTATGCGGATTATTAACATCATCAATCGCTAAAATACAATCCTTATCAGCATCACTTTTTTGTTCTAAATAATTTAATAAGTTTAATGGAATACGTTTTTTAACAATCAAACAGACTCCACCATGATGCTGTGTTTGGGTTATTTTATTAAGCTGTTCATTAGAAACAATATCATAACCTAAACGCTCTTGAACTAACCAATTGATTAACTCTTTAAACTGATAAGTCATCTCTTGGATAATAAACAATTTTACAATAGCACTGCGTCGATGTTTGAATACCGCTTTACAACTATTTTCGCTGTAAACTAAAGTTTCTTCTTTACGTTGTCGATATCCGTCATAACCAAATGTCGGTGTTTGATCATTGGCACGTACTTTCTTCTGCCATGGAGAATCGTGTTCAATTTCTGATGGAGATCGATTTAATTCAATAACAATACTTTTTTTTGCAAACCTTGGTCTATCACTGCGTGCTTGAAAAGTTTCAATACGGTCATTACGATCACGCTTCGGTTTAGACTGAAAAGCATCATTTTTACGCTTATCTTTCCATCCAGTTGATTTTTGTTTATTAGCACGAGAGTCTTTTTTAGGCTCGCTATGTTTAGCGTAAAAAATAGTTGGTTTACTTTTTTCAGTATTGTCGGTCATATCAATCTCACAATTAATCGGTTATCGCGTTCGGATGGTTGGGGCTATCTTATCTAATACACCATTAACAAATTTATGGCTATCAGCTGCACCGAATGTTTTAGTCAAGTCTATCGCTTCGTTTATCACAACTTTATAAGGTACATCTTGACGCTTCATTAATTCATAAAGTGCAATACGTAATATGGCAAGTTCTACTTGACCTAGTTCTTCGACTTTACGTTCAGTGAGATAAGGAGCCATTTTTTCGTCTAATTCCGCAGTGTTTTTAGCAACACCATGTAACAGTTCTCTAAAATACTTAGTATCAACACCTTTCATGTCTTGTTCTGCAATAAAACTGGTCTCAACATCAGCAAGATCGTTTCTAGAAACTTGCCAAGAGTAAATGGCCTGTACCGCACACTCTCTTGCTCGACGACGAGGATTAACTAATGCCACTAAATTACTCCTTAATTGCTTTGATAATATTTAGCATTTCTAATGCAGTTAACGCTGCTTCGGCACCTTTATTGCCAGCTTTTGTACCTGCACGTTCAATAGCTTGTTCAATAGATTCGGTTGTTAAAATACCAAATCCCACCGGAATGGTATGATCCAAACTTGCATTTAATAATCCAGAACTCGATTCACCTGCAACAAAGTCAAAATGAGCTGTGCTACCTCGAATAACCGTACCTAACGCCACAATTGCATCGTATTTTTTTGATTGCGCTGCAACTTTAGCGGTTAAGGGAATTTCGTAAGCACCTGGCACCCAAATTATGGTAATGTTTTTTTCGTCAACTTGACCAATACGAGTCAACGCATCGACAGCACCATTGACCAAACTTTCGTTAATAAATTGATTAAATCGAGCCACAATAATGGCAACTTTAGCATTGGGTGCTGCAACTTGACCTGTAACAGTTTGCATGTTAATTCCTTATTTATTGATTTTAAATGCAATTTCACTATCTTTATTTGTGAAAATTTTCCTATAAAATTGTATCACAAATTAACGGCTTATCCTATTGGCAAATAACGCTTCGAACAAGCTTTATCTAACAATTTATTGGTAAAAGAAATACAAATATTTTGTCTATTAATGCACAATAATTTTTTTTCATTCGTTAACATAAAAAATTTATGCAATTAATAAGCTAATTTGCTTAATTCCTCTTCTTTTTTTACTTAAACATATGCCTTACCTGAAACTTTTTTACAAAATTTGTAATTTAATTTTTATTATCGCTTGCAAGCAGTTAGGAAAAAACTACAATGGTGATAAAGCTTTTTTAATTACGAGGTAGGACTGATGTATATTGACAATATTCGAAACGAATTAACCCAAGCAATTGATGTACTAACAAAATTTATTTCGGATGAAAAAAATCTTAAAGCTATTCAACAAGCAGCGATATTAATTGCCGATTCATTTAAGCAAGGCGGTAAAGTATTGTCGTGTGGTAATGGCGGTTCTCATTGTGATGCCATGCACTTTGCTGAAGAGTTAACGGGTCGTTTTCGTGATAATCGTCCTTCCTATCCAGCAATTGCAATATCGGATGTAAGCCATATTTCATGTGTAGGTAATGATTATGGATTTGATTACATTTTTTCACGCTATGTTGAAGGTGTGGGTAACAAAAGCGATGTGTTACTCGGTATTTCAACATCAGGCAATTCAACCAATGTAATTAAAGCCATTGAAGCGGCTAAACAAAAAGGCATGAAAATCATTACACTAACGGGCAAAGATGGCGGTAAGATGAATGGACTTGCAGATGTGGATATCCGTGTTCCACATTTTGGCTACGCTGATCGCGTACAAGAAATCCATATCAAAGTTATCCATATCCTTATTTTACTTATTGAAAAAGAGATGGCCAAATAAAATGTGTGAACTATTGGGTATGAGCGCTAACGTGCCAACGGATATCTGTTTTAGTTTTACCAGCTTAATTAAACGAGGTGGGGATAAAGGTCCCCATAAAGATGGCTGGGGAATCACGTTCTATGAAGGAAAAGGTTGCCGAACATTCAAAGATCCTGAGCCTTGTAGTTACTCTGCAATCGCCAAAATGGTTCAAGAGTATCCTATTAAGTCTAAGGCGGTAGTTGCACATATTCGACAAGCAAATCGTGGCGGAGTCGCACTTGAAAATACCCATCCATTCACGCGTCAGTTGTGGGGAAAAAATTGGACTTTTGCCCACAATGGTCAATTAACTGATTACCAAAATCTGGATACAGGCCTTTTTCAACCCGTAGGTGAAACAGACAGCGAGTATGCTTTTTGTCACTTAATTAACCAACTGCACCAAACGTATCCCCAGCAACCTACTGATGATTTAGCCTTGTTTCGCTTTATAAAGCTTTGTGCTGATAATCTCAGTAAGCTGGGAATATTTAATATGTTACTTTCTGATGGACAATTTGTCTTTGCTTACTGCACCACCAATCTACATTGGATAACCCGTAGAGCTCCATTTGGCAAAGCAAAACTACTTGATGAAGATGTAGAAATTGATTTTCAAAAACATACAACACCTAATGATGTAGTAACCATTATTTCGACTTTACCTTTAACATCAAATGAGACTTGGAATAAACTTAATGCAAATGAAGCAATCTTGTTTAAAAATGGTGAAATCAACCAATCTTTTTCATCTTAACGCGAACCATTGGCGGTTCGTCTTTGAATAAGTACTGTAAATACGCTAATGTTAATAAGCCAATAAAGGTTAATATAATCCAAGGTAAGTGTGGAAAACCAATCTCCATAGCAATATCATAAAGCCATCCCGCACCGGTATAACCAATAAATCCGCCTAGAGCCAGCCCTAACCGACTAAACCCCATGTAACTGCCTTTAGCTTTAGGATTTGTTAAAACCGTTGATAAAGTTTCTCTGGCAGGTTCAGCAACAATTGCCCCTAAATAAAAGAGTGCAATTAGTGTTAAAAGCATAGATAAATGTGTCGTAAAACCAATAATGATAAAAGCAAATGACATCAAGAACAGACCGAATTTAAGACGTTGATCCAATCTAAAATATTTTTCACTTAAGCGCGCAAGTGGATAAAGTAATACCAGTGAAATACCAGCTTGAATTGCATACATCCATTTTACATAACTAGGGCTACCAGATACTTGGGTTATAGTGAGCGGTAACATTAACATTATCTGTACCCATAACACATAATAACCGGTTAAAGTAAGCACATAACGGGTAAATTTTTTATCTTTAACAACCATTTTCATACCTTTGATGATTGGCGCTTTACCTATGGCTATGTGGTAAGCTGGCAAAAAGAGAATATTAAAAATACCACACAAGAAGAAAATAAAAGCCCCACACCAACAGACTAAATGGAAGTCATAATCAATTAAAATCCCACCAATAAGCGCACCAATAACTGCTCCTGCATTATCTTGTATCATTAATAGCGAAATAAATTTGCCACGCTCATGTGGACGAGTGAATTTAATAGTCAATCCCATACGAGGAGGATCAAAGAGTAATCCTCCTAATGCTGAAAGCAAACAAGAAAGTAACAATAGCCAAGGTTCGCTAGCAACCGCCATCGAAATAAATCCGACGCAACGCAAAAACATTCCAGTAACAATCATTGGTTTTGCACCAAAACGATCAGCAATCGCGCCACCAATAATTCCAAAACCTTGTTGCACAAATTGTCGAAAACCTAAAGCAAAACCGACAAATAGAGCACTCCATCCGACTTGACTTACAAAATGAGTCGAAACCAGAGGAAAAACGACGTAAAATCCTAAGACAATAAACAAATTATCCAACAACAGTATTTGTCTGCCAGTTTTGCGAATTTGGGATGGTATTGGCATTTAATTAACTCTTTCGGCTAAATAACCTTGATAATCAGGAATTTCGATATCAACTTCTTGTTTAAAAATGGCCGATTGAATTAATGCATTGGCAGTAGCTTGGTTGGTTGCAACTGGGATATTCCAAACTGTTGATAACCGTAATAACGCTTTAACATCTGGATCGTGAGGAACGGCGTTAAGTGGATCCCAAAAAAAGATAAGAATATCAATTTTACCTTCCGCAATTAGTGCACCTATTTGCTGATCACCACCCATTGGTCCACTAAGCATTGGGGTAATATTTAATCCTGTTTCTTTTTTAATTAAGGTGCCCGTTGTTCCTGTTCCACATAAATTATGATGTGCAAGTTCTTCTCGATTTTTTTGACACCAATTTAACAGTGATTCTTTCAAGTGATCATGCGCAACTAATGCAATATTTTTTTTTGCTGGTAATTTACGAGTGGTATAACGCATTTTTGTTGTCCTAATTCTTTATAATTTTTGTTAATTTTTTAACAGAGTATGAATTAAAGTGCAAGGGATATTTATTGATCAATCGATAATAAAAAAGGCACCGAAGTGCCTTTTTAGAATTTAACAAGTTACAACCAATTAGAATTGATAGATTAAACCAAGTGCAACGGTATCTTTCGTTGTAGCTTTAATTTGTGATTTAGTAAATGCACCGTCTTCGTAAAGAGCACGACGTGCACCAATATCATCTTTATCTAACAAGTTGATTTTGTAATCAATGATAGCTTGTAGGTTTTTGTTGAAATCATAAGTTAGACCAACATCAACATATTTAGCTAGGTCATTACCTTTAAGGCCTGCATCACTTGTTAAGCTAGATGCATCTTTAACTTTATGTTGGATATAAGCTAAAGATGGAGTTAAACGACCAACTTCAAAGTCGATACCATATTGTGCTACGAATTCAAAACCTTTAGTTTTTAAATCATCCGCACGACGCTCTGTTGTAGCATTGTCCCAACCATATTTTTGTTTGCCTTCAATATATAGCGCTGCTAAATAAACATTATTGTTGTCGTATTTAACACCTGCTGACCATGATTTAGCATCTCTATGACCGCCTGTTTGTGCATAACCAGCACCAACAGATAGACCTGTGTCAAGCACATCCCAATCTACTACAGAACCCCATGCTTCGGCACTGTTGTGACCATTTCGAGCATGTTCATTGAAATGACTAGTTGAACTATTATCACCATTGTCAGCGTATTGAACAGCAAAGCGTAAACCATTAACTAGACCGAAGAAATCTGAGTTACGGTAAGTTGCTACAGCTTTAGTACGTGCAGTTAAAGCATAAAGATCATTATCTGATGCATCGCCACCAAATTCAGGTAAAACATCGGTATATGAAGTTAAGGTTTTTAACACACCATCATTACGACCATAATCGAATGAACCGAAATCACCAAAGTTTAAACCTGCAAATGCATAACGAGTTTCGTTATCAGCATTTTTTCCAGTTTTTGCTTCATATTCCCAACGACCATAACCGGTTAAACTATCAGTAACTTGAGTTTGTCCTGACATGCCTAAACGAGCGGTAGTTTTGTCACCTTCGCCAGTTTGATTGTCGCGATCAGTAATATAGTTTAAAGCATAAACTCGACCATAGAAGTCAACTTTATTACCATCTTTGTTCCATACTTCAATAGAAGCGTTAGCTGTACCTGCAATTAAAAGCGCAGGAATTGCGATTGCTAATAGATTACGTTTCATTTTGTTACCCTCGTAGGTATATTTTATTATTAAAGAAGCAAATTACTTTGCTCTGGATTTAATAATTAACTACTAAAAATAGCAATTATATTATTACAGTGATATCTATTTTAATTTTTATAAAATAGATTTTAATCGTATACACTATCTATTTAACAATGTTCTTTAGATTAAATCTGAGGTTTTGCGATTATTTTAATATTTAATATTAAATTTTTTAAACATTAAATGTTTTTTTGCTCAAAAAGAGGTTTTTTTAGGTATTAAAAAAGGCACCTAAGTGCCTTTTTATAAGAGGTTAAGAGATTAGAATTGGTAAATTAAACCAACGCCTAACACATCTTTTGTACCTGGTTTGTTCCCGTGTTTACCACGTGGAGTTTCAGTATTCCAATCAGCACCGATATCTTTATGATCTAACAAGTTGAATTTATATTCAACAATTGTACTAAAGTTTTTATTTAAATCGTAAGTTGCACCTAAAGACACATACTTAGCTACAGGAGAATTATATCCTGCCGCATAATAATGGTAATCAGCATCAGAGAAGTGCATAGAATCTGCTTTAAGTTTATGTTGAACATAAGCTAAAGATGGAGTTAAACGACCCACTTCTAAATCAATACCATATTGAGCAACTAATTCAAAGCCTCTGAGTTTAAGATCACGATCTCTTTCAACACCATTATTCCATACAACAGTAGTGGCTCTTTTTACTTTACTTTGGAAGTAGTTAGCACCTAAATATAAGTCATAGTTTTCATATTTAAGACCAGCTGCCCAAGTATTATGGCGGGTATCGCTCACAGTTGATTGAGCATAGCCTGCGCCAGCAGTTAAACCTGTATCAAAAATACGCCATTGTACGTTTGCACCGTAGGCTTCTCTTGAATTTCCTTTGATACCGTCTACAGTAGTAGAATTATCACCATTATCAGCATATTGTAAAGCAAAACTGATGTCATCAGACAAACCAAAGAAGTTGTTGTTACGATAAGTCGCTACAGCTTTAGTACGTGAAGAAAGTACATTCCAATTATTGTTTGCTGCGTCACCACCAAATTGCGGCAATACATCAGTATAAGCAGTGATTGCTTTTAACACACCATCGTTACGACCATAATCGAATGAACCTAAGTCACCAAAGTTTAAACCTGCAAATGCATAACGAACTTCATTGTCAGAATTTTTACCTGCTTTCGCTTCATATTCCCAACGACCGTAGCCTACTAGGCTATCAGTAATTTGAGTTTGGCCAGACATGCCTAGACGAGCTGAAGTATCATCACCTTCATCTTTTTGACCGCGGTCAGTGATGTTATTAGCTGCTTTTACTCGACCATAAAAGTCAACTTTGTTGCCGTCTTTGTTCCATACTTCGATAGAAGCGTTTGCACCAGCTGCAACTAAAAGTGCAGGAATAGCGATTGCTAATAGATTACGTTTCATTTTTTACCCTCATGGTTATTTTAATACTGACACAGTCCATAGGATTTGAGTCAATTTCAACTACAATGATTATTCATCCAAAAATAATATCTTTATCTATTATTTTTATCTAATTTTCACAGTAGTGTAAATTATGTATAAATTTTACTTAAAATCAAGTGAACTTTTCGTTAAACAGGATGTCTAACGCTAAAAAAGGGTTTGTTTGGATACTTTTTGTACTTTTTTTGAATTTCTATTATGCTTTTTTCATCTAAACCAACTTAATATCGGTTTAGATGAATAAAAATGCAATCAGTTTAGAAATTTGCGTTACGCGGAGTTCTTGGGAATGGAATAACATCTCGGACATTTTGCACACCCGTGACATAAACAATTAAGCGTTCAAATCCCAGACCAAAACCAGAGTGAGGGACTGTGCCATAACGACGTAAATCACGATACCACCAGTAATCTTCTTTTTTAAGACCCATTTCGTCCATTCGTTTATCTAGCATATCTAAGCGTTCTTCACGTTGTGAACCGCCAATAATTTCGCCAATGCCTGGCGCTAACACATCCATTGCTGCCACAGTTTTACCATCGTCATTCATACGCATATAAAATGCTTTGATATCTTTAGGATAGTTTTTAACAACAACTGGTGCTTTAAAATGTTGCTCAGCTAAATAACGTTCATGTTCTGAAGCTAAATCAATACCCCAACTCACTGGATTTTCAAATTTGGCATCACAATTTTGTAAAATAGTAATTGCATCGGTGTAATCAACTTGTGCAAAATCGGCACTTATAAAATTTTCTAGCCGAGTAATCGCATCTTTATCAATATGCTGAGCAAAAAATTGCATATCATCAGCACGTTTTTCAAGTACTGTCTTAAATACATATTTCAGCATATCTTCAGCTAGCTTGGCGTTGTCATCAAGATCAGCAAACGCAACTTCAGGTTCCATCATCCAGAATTCGGCTAAATGACGCGTAGTATTTGAGTTCTCAGCTCTAAACGTTGGACCAAAAGTATAGACTTTTGAAAGCGCACATGCATAAGTTTCAGCATTTAATTGGCCGGATACTGTTAAAAACGCTTCTTTACCAAAAAAGTCTTTATCGTAATCAATTTTATCATTATCGTTTTTTGGAAGATTCAACATATCAAGCGTTGAAACACGAAACATCTCGCCTGCACCTTCGGTATCCGATGCGGTAATAATTGGCGTAGAAAGCCAAAAAAAGCCACGTTCATCAAAAAATTGATGAATAGCTTGAGCAAGCGTATGACGAACACGCGTAATTGCACCGACAATATTGGTTCTTGCACGTAAGTGGGCAACTTCACGCAGATATTCTATTGAGTGACGTTTCGCCGCCATAGGATAAGTTTCAGGATCATCCACAAAGCCATACACATCAACCTGTGTTGCTTGTAATTCATATTTTTGCCCCTGTCCTGGTGATTCCACAACTTTACCTGTGACTTTAACCGAACAACCCGCAGTTAAGCGCAAAATATCTTGTTCATAATTAGGTAAATTATTTTCGATAACAGCTTGAATTGGCGAAAAGCAAGAGCCATCATAAACTGCTAGAAATGAAATACCTGCTTTAGAATCACGGCGAGTTCTCACCCAACCTTGAACGGAAATGGTGCTACCAACGGCGATTTTGCCTTGTAACACATCAACAATAGGAGCAACTGAATTCATTTTAATTATCCATCTCTACATTAATTTGTTTAAATAAATTTTAAGTAATACTGATATATTTTAACGATTTCCCATAATAAAATGGAATCAATACCCAATTAAAAAATTTTTATACGGATTTACTTTTATAAGATTAATAATAATTTATTATTAATATTTAACATTGAAAGTTCGTTTTAACTCATCAATAAAATCTAAATCTTGAGATATTGTTTTACCTGGACTATCAGATAATTTAGCCACTGATTGATTATTGCATTGCGTTAATTTAATCACAATATTCAAAGCTTTGGTATTCGCTTCGGTTGAAGGAATATCACACGCCAAAAAGCCACCAATACCGAATGACAGTTTTACTCGATGATTAAAATGGTTATAAATTTTAATAGCCTTATCAAAATTTAAACTATCAGAAAAAACGAGTAATTTAGTTTTAGGATCTATTCCTAACTGCTGATAATGCGCTATAGCTTTTTCACCCCATTCAATAGAATCACCTGAATCATGGCGAAGTCCTTGATAACAAGAAGCAAAATGATGATCGAAATCACGCAAAAAAGCATCCATGGTAATACAATCAGTTAAAGCAATATCTAAATCATGAGGGTACTCGTCTAACCAAACTCGAAGCGCATCTTTTTGACAATCTTTCAAAATTGGACTTAATCGTTGATGCGCTTGGAACCATTCATGAGCTTGAGTGCCAACGGGATTTAACCCTAAACGATAGGCAAGTAAATAGTTGCTAGTGCTATTAAAATCTTGAAAATTATCTTTCAAATAGCTGACAACGGCTTCTTGTACCGCAAACGAATAACGCCGACGCGTACCAAAATCCATTAAATTAAAACCAGACATATCCATATTAGCCGTTTTTTCATTAAATAGAGCCAATTTATCTTTTAGTCTAGCGATTGCTTCTGGCACACCGATTTGTGGTGAACGATCCTTATGTACAATTTCACTGATTACCGCAAGCAAAGGGACTTCCCATAAGATAACATCTAACCATTTACCTTCAATCGAAATTTCAAGTACACCATCTTCGTTTTTAATGGTGAGTAAATCACTATTGAAGCGCCAATCTTTAAGCCAATTTAAATAGTCGGATTTAAAAAATGGAATACCAGATAAATAGTTAAATTCATCATCTGTAAGCGATAACGATTCCATTAATTTAACTTGATACATTATTTCATCAGCATAATGTCCTAATAAATCATCACTTCGACAACGGAACTGCGCAACAACGGTTGCATCTGGGTAATGATGAAAAACGGCTTGTTGCATATGCAATTTATATGCATCAGTATCTAAAATTGATGTAATTATTGCTGGTAACATATGTATCTATTATTACTACTATAAAGAAAATTCCTCAGATTATAGCAGAATAATAGTGAAGAGATAGACTAATTATGTAATAAGATTATTTTTAATCAGCTATAATACTATCTAAATAGGATAAAGATTGAATACCAACTAAAAAGGTCACGACAAAAATGAATACCAAAACAGCTGAATTACAACCCATTGCTAAATATCGTCTCGATTATAAAACACCAGATTTTACCATTACAGACATTGATCTTGATTTTGATTTGGCGCCAGAAACAACCACAGTCACTGCTCGTAGCCGTGTTGTGCAAAAAAACCAGCAAGCAAACGATCTCATTTTAGATGGTGAGGACCTTAAGCTCATTTCGATCAACATTAATGAACAATCTTGGCAAGATTATCAAATCACTGAAACAGGTCTAATCATTCAGAATGTTCCAAGCGAATTCACCCTTACCATTGTTAACGAAATTAAGCCAATTGATAATACAGCGCTGGAAGGATTATACGTTTCAGGTGAAGCACTATGCACTCAATGCGAAGCAGAAGGATTTAGACATATCACCTATTATCTTGATCGTCCTGATGTTCTTGCTCGCTTTTCAACTCGAATCACTGCCAATAAACAACAATATCCTTATCTACTTTCTAATGGTAACCGTATTGCACAAGGTGAATTTGCTGACGGTCGTCATTGGGTTCAATGGCAAGACCCTTTCCCTAAGCCAGCCTATCTATTTGCATTAGTTGCAGGTGATTTTGACATATTGAGAGATCAATTTACCACTCAATCAAATCGTAAAGTTGATTTAGAAATTTATGTTGATAAAGGTAATTTAGACCGTTCACATTGGGCTATGACGAGCTTAAAAAATTCAATGCGCTGGGATGAAACACGTTTTGGTTTAGAATACGATTTAGATATCTTCATGATCGTTGCGGTTGATTTTTTCAATATGGGCGCAATGGAAAATAAAGGTCTAAATATCTTTAACTCCAAATATGTATTAGCCAAACCAGAAACTGCAACCGATACAGACTATTTGGGGATTGAGGGGGTAATTGGTCACGAATATTTTCACAATTGGACTGGCGATCGCGTCACTTGCCGAGATTGGTTCCAACTTAGCTTAAAAGAGGGATTAACGGTATTTCGAGATCAAGAATTCAGTTCTGACATGGGTTCAAGAGCCGTTAAACGTATTGATGATGTTAAATTAATGCGCACTGTACAGTTTGCCGAAGATGCAAGTCCGATGTCACACCCTATTCGCCCTGACCAAGTTATTGAAATGAATAATTTTTACACGGTAACCGTGTATGAGAAAGGCGCAGAAGTGATTCGTATGATGCATACTCTATTAGGCGAAGACAAATTCCAAGCGGGTATGAAGCTCTATTTTGAACGTCATGACGGTAGTGCAGCAACATGTGATGATTTTGTAGCAGCAATGCAAGATGCATCAGGAATCGATTTAACTCAATTCAAATTATGGTATAGTCAATCAGGAACACCAGAATTAACTGTTACTGATAGTTATGACTCCAAAAATCAGCAATATACTTTAACAGTCGAGCAACATACTCCTGCAACTCAAGATCAAGCGAAAAAACAAGCACTGCATATTCCGCTAGATATTGAATTATATCAACATAATGGTCAAGTGATTACACTACAATATCAAGGTAAATCTATTCACCATGTTTTAAATTTAACTCAGTCTAAACAGCAATTTATTTTTGACCATGTTAATGAAAAACCAATTATTTCACTATTACGGGATTTTTCAGCACCTGTTAAATTAACTTATGATTATCAAGATGATGATCTTATTTTCTTGATGCAACATGCGACTAATGCTTTTAGTCGTTATGATGCCGCACAAATGTTGTTAGCAAAATATGTACGCTTAAATGTAGCAAATTTCCAAGAAAATCGTGAATTAACATTGCCAGAATCAGTATTAGATGCCTTTAGAGCAGTATTATTATCAGAAACGGCTGATCCAGCTTTAATTGCACAAATTTTGACTTTACCGTCTGAAAACGAATTAGCCAATTTATTTAAGGTCATCGATCCAACAGCCATTTATCAAGTTCGTCAGTTTTTACTAAGTCGTTTTGCCAATGAACTGAACGACGAATTAAATGCAGTTTATTTTAATAATAAAGTCGTTGACTATCATATTGAACATAAAGATATTGCTAAGCGATCACTTAAAAACTGCTGTTTAACTTTATTAGCCTATGCGGATAATAAATCCCATGCCAACACATTAGTAAGTCAGCAATACTATCACGCTAATAACATGACGGATTGCTTAGCTGCTCTAACTACAGCAGTTAAAGCGCAACTTGATTGTTACAATGAATTGTTAACTGATTTTGATAATAAATGGCATCAAGATGGCTTGGTAATGGATAAATGGTTATCCCTTAATGCAACAAGTCCAGATACCCATGTGCTATCAACCGTGAAGAAATTATTAACTCACCGTTCATTCTCAATGAGTAATCCAAATCGCATTCGTGCATTAATTGGAGCTTTTGTAAATAATAACCCTGTTGCTTTTCATGCTGAAGATGGAAGTGGTTATCATTTCTTAGTTGAAATCTTGACTGAGTTGAACCAGAAAAATCCACAAGTTGCCGCTAGATTAATCGATCCACTGATTCGGTTGAAACGTTATGGCGAAAAACGTCAACAACTGATGCGAACAGCGCTTGAAAGATTACTAAAACTTGATAATCTCTCTAAAGATTTATATGAAAAAATTAGTAAAGCTTTAGCAGCATAATCAATAAAACATATCATCCTACATAATTATAGTAGGATGATATGACTTTATTATTCGATATTTTTACTAAAACGTATAGGTAACCTCAAACTTTTTGACATTTCTACCTTTTAAAAAATAAGATAACGGACTTTAAATGACAATTACCATAAAAGAAATAACACCTGCTGAGCTAGCACAAAAAATAGAGGCATTTGATAAGTTATTCTTACTTGATGTCCGTGAACCTAATGAAGTTGCCATTTGTAGTATTAATGGATCAACACATATTCCAATGAATCTTATTCCATTATATTTAGATGAAATTCCAGATGGAATTGATATCGTTATTTACTGCCACCACGGTGTTAGAAGCTTAAATGTGGCTAACTATTTAGCCGAAAATGGCTTTGATAGCGAATATTTATATAATCTCACGGGGGGAATCGACGCTTGGGCGCTCACTATTGATGAACAGATGACAAGGTATTAAAAAGCCCATGACTACATGGGCTGTATGCAACTATATATACTTTATCCTAATGAGAATTTTGATCTATTCCTGAGGCATTACCCAATAACCATTTTGATTATGCTCTTTCATATAATCTTTAAACTGCTGGGATTGATAAATGCGCTTAATATCTTGAGCCCACTGACTGTTTTCATTACCGCCGTTCACAACAACCATAATTTCTAAATCAGGAATAATAGTTTCTAAAAGTAACGCTTTATTTGAGTCAATGTTAGCTGAGTAAACGATACTTCCTGGTATCACCGCAAAATCTACTTCGTTCATGACACGAGGTATATTAGCTGAATCCATTTCAACAATATCAATGCCTGCAATATTTTGAGCGATATCATTTTTACTAACGATGATTGGATTAGCATTTTCTTTCAATTTTATCCAACCTGCTTTTTCGAGTAAGTTATAAGAACGGGCTGCATTTGACGCATCTTGTGGAATCGCGACTTTAGCCCCCGCAAACACTTGCTGCAATGAGGTATATTTATTCGAAAATATGGCTGCCGGTACAGACGGCACATGAACCACTGGCTTTAAATTAGCTTTGCGCTGACTATTAAAAACATCCATATAAGCAGTATGCTGAGCGACCGTTAAATCAATACTACCTTCACTTAAAGCCACATCTGATTCAAGTAAATGAGGAAAATTAACTAACTTAACCTTATATCCTTCTGATTCTAATATTGGCATAACAGCATCTTTAAAAAGATCATTATAGGGACCAGGTGACACCCCCATACTAATCTCTTTTTTGGTTTGATTATTAGCTTGCTTGGATGAATCGTTACAAGCATTTATAAAAAATGCAGAACATACGATTAATGCTAATGATAGGTATTTAAATAATTTTTGTTTGATAAAACATATTTTCATGTGAGCTACCCTTTGTAAGCTAGAAACATTAGATACACTCTAACATAGAAAAAATAGTTCATTTATTCCATGTAATTCTATCTTATAACTTTTTGGAATAAGATATAAAAAACGATTATTAGAGAGATAAATATGCCTATGTTACCGTTAATAGTATCAATCATTATTAATCGTTGGATATATTATGAGTCAAACTATCGCAGATACTATTCATCGACTCTTTGTCGAGTTACACCAAAATCCTGAACTTTCTAATCAGGAATTTGAAACCACAAAACGATTAAAATCTTATTTACAACAAGCCAATATACGCATTTTGGAATTAGGCGCTAAAACAGGTGTGATAGCAGAAATAGGCTCCGGTTCACCAGTACTAGCATTACGTGCTGATATTGATGCATTGCCTATCCAAGAACAAACCACGTGTGAATATCGTTCAAAAAATCCAAATGTAATGCATGCCTGTGGGCACGACGTACATACTGCTATTTTAATGGGAGCAGCATACTTACTAAAAGCACATGAAAAAGATTTAAAAGGAACAATTCGTCTACTATTTCAGCCTGCTGAAGAAAATTTTAGTGGTGCATTACACTTTATTGAAATTGGTGCATTAAAGGGAGTTGATGCAATCTTAGGGCAACACAATAATCCCAATTTAACCATAAATCAGATGGCATCATGTGCTGGGCCGTTTTCTGCTAATGTTGACCGTATTGAAATTACTGTTAAAGGTGTAGGTGCGCATGCAGCAAGGCCAGAAACAGGGGTTGATCCTATCGTTGTTGGTGCTCAAATAGTTAATGCAGTTCAAACAATATCAAGTCGAAGTGTGAGCGGATTAGATGCGGTTATCGTTAGTATTACCAAATTTCAAGGAGGAAATACTTGGAATGTAATTCCCGAAACGGTAGAAATGGAGGGAACGGTTAGAACGCTCACACCTGAAATTAGAGCTAAAGTTAAACAGCAGCTAAAAAATATTACTGAAAATATTGCTTCTGCCTTAGGTGCGAAAGCTGAGCTACGCTGGTTTGATGGTCCACCATCCATTATTAATGATGCTAAATGGGTTGAATTTGCCAAACAAGTTGCTAAACATGCAAATTATGAAATCGTCGACTTTAAACCTCAACTTGGTGGCGAAGATTTTGCTCATTACTTACATCACGTTCCCGGCGCTTTTATTAACCTTGGTTCACAAAGTCCTTACGCTGTGCATCATCCTAAATTTCAGCTTAATCGAGATATGATAATGCCTGCCGTTAACTATTTATCTGAACTTGCCAAGCAAGCACTAATTCAATTAGCACAAGATAAAAAAGCAGGTGGTAACTTATGATTAAATTTGAAAATGTATCAAAACAATATGAGCGCAATGACATTACTACCCAAGCATTAAATAATATCAATTTAACCATAGCAAAGGGGGATATTTATGGCATTATCGGTTATAGTGGTGCCGGAAAAAGCACACTTGTTCGTTTAATTAACTTTCTCGAAAGACCGACTCAAGGCAGTGTCACAATTCAAAATCAATTACTCAATCAACTATCTAGTCAAGAGTTACGTCAAGTTCGTCGAAAAATCGGCATGATCTTCCAGCACTTTAATTTACTTGAATCAAAAACCGTATTTGAAAATGTTGCTATTCCATTAGTCCTAATCAAAAAAGATAAACAAACGATTAAACAAAAAGTGTATGAACTATTGGAGTTTGTTGGATTAAGAGATAAAGCTAATAGCTATCCTAAAGAGCTATCGGGTGGGCAAAAACAGCGCATAGGTATTGCGCGAGCTTTAGCTAACAATCCAGATATACTGCTGTGCGACGAAGCCACATCAGCGCTTGATCCACAAACGACTCAATCCATTTTAGACTTAATAAAACAAATCAATGAAAAATATAAAATAACCGTTGTATTAATCACTCATGAAATGAGTGTTATTGAACGAATTTGTCACAAAGTTGCCGTCATGGAAAAAGGTAACATCATTGAGCATGGTAATGTGCTTGATGTATTTGGTCACCCGAAACATCACACGACACAAAATTTTGTCAGCTCTGTGATAAACGATCAAATTCCAAGTGGTGTAGTTGAAAATCTATTAAAAATAGAAGGAGACAAAAATAATATCAAATTATTTAAATTGGAGTTTTTAGGACGTTCAGCCTCTGAGCCCGTCATTAATTCACTCATTTTACAACAAAAAGTTATCGTGAATATTTTATTTGCCCATATGTCAGAAATCGAAAAAACGGTTTTAGGCAGTATGTTTGTTCAATTAAAAGGTGAGGATAGTAACATTGACGAAGCGGTGCACTATCTACGTGAACGTGGTGTACAAGTTACCAAAATAAAACAATGGGAGATTAATTAAATGCAAATATTTAATAATATACTTAGTTATTTAAGTACGAATTTTGCCACTACTGTCACCTCTGATCAGTTCATACAAGCATCTTTCGAAACCTTGATTATGGTTGTTTTTTCTTTAATATTGGGCTCTCTGATTGGCATTCCATTGGGTATCTGTTTAGTAACCACTCGCCCTTCTGGTCTACTTGAAAATAGACGAATCTATCGCATTATCAACCCAATCATTAATTTAGTGCGTTCATTGCCATTCATTATTTTACTTGTCGCAATTTTGCCTTTAACAAAGTTTATTGTCGGCAGCTCAATTGGAACTACAGCAGCAATTGTTCCACTCACTTTTTATGTTGCTCCTTACATAGCTCGATTAGTGGAAAACTCGTTATTAGATGTAAAAAGCGGTATTATTGAAGCTGCAGAAGCTATGGGCGCAACGCCAATCCAAATAATTTGGCATTTTATGTTACCAGAAGCTTTTAGCTCATTACTTTTAACGCTTACAACCGCCACAATTGGCTTAATTGGAGCTACCGCCATGGCGGGTGCTATTGGTGCAGGTGGTATTGGCGATTTAGCTATTTCATATGGTTATCAACGTTTTGACACGACGGTAACTTACATCTGTGTGTTTATTTTGGTTATTGTCATTCAATTTGTACAAAGTACGGGTAACTACTTAGCTCGCAAGGCACGGCATGAATAGCTTAACTAAGCGATAATATATAGAGTAAATTACTCTCTATATTATCTATATTTATTAAACGTCTTTATTACTTAAGTTCTATTACCTGAGTTTAAATACTACTTTATTGCAGATTAATAAATAGTAATGAATGTAAAAAAGTTTCAGGTTAACTATACGTTTGAGTATAAAACACACGAATAAATTCGTTATAACAGGTTTAAATTAGTAAAAACAGACTCATTGATAATATGTTTAATAGATTTCATTATTAATAAATATCAAGTAAAATAGGCGAAATTTTAATTCTGGTAGTGTAGGAAATCATTGTGACTGATGCATTACAGCAAAATTTGGTCGAAATACACGATATGTCTTTCTATCGTGGAACACGACCTATTTATAAAAATATGAGTTTGACTGTTCAAAAAGGCAAGATAACCGCTATTATGGGGCCTTCTGGAATTGGTAAAACTACACTATTAAGACTGATTGGTGGACAATTAAAACCACAAACAGGACAAATTTTATTTGATGGTGAAGACATACCAAGCATGTCTCGCTCAAGACTATATGAAGTACGCAAGCGCATGAGCATGCTATTCCAATCAGGCGCATTATTTACTGACCTATCTGTATTTGATAATGTCGCTTATCCTCTGCGTGAGCATCTTAAATTACCTGAACCAGTATTACATAACTTGGTATTGATGAAGTTACAATCCGTAGGACTTCGCGGTGCGGCAAATATGATGCCATCAGAATTATCTGGAGGGATGGCTAGACGAGCGGCATTAGCGAGAGCAATTGCGCTTGATCCTGATTTAATCATGTTTGACGAACCTTTTGCTGGGCAAGATCCAATTTCAATGGGCGTAATTGTTAAGCTTATTTCTGAAATTAATCAATCGTTAGGATTAACATGCATTGTGGTTAGTCATGATGTGAACGAAGTGTTGAGTATTGCCGATTACGCCTACATTGTAGCAGAACAGCATATTATCGCTGGTGGTACTTCAGAGCAACTACGTGACAATGATGATTTACGAGTTAAACAATTCTTGGAAGGACTTGCAGATGGACCAGTACCTTTTCATTATCCTGCTAATGATTACAAATTGGACCTAAGCAGAGGTATAAAATAATGTTGAATTTACTCGCAAAAATGGGGCAATGGTTTATTAATGTGATCGCCATGATCGGGCGCTCAGGAATGATGCTATTTGGCGCATTGATTGGTCAACCACAATTTAAAAAACAATTCCCATTACTGGTCAAACAATTCTACTTTGTTGGTGTACAATCATTATCCATTATTATCGTGTCAGGTCTGTTTATCGGCATGGTACTAGCGCTACAAGGCTACTTTATTTTAACAACATTTGGAGCTGAAGCCAGTTTAGGGATGTTGGTTGCACTTGCATTGTTACGAGAGCTAGGACCTGTTGTTGCTGGATTACTGTTTGCTGGCCGTGCAGGCTCTGCCTTAACAGCTGAAATCGGTCTTATGAAAGCTACCGAGCAGCTATCAAGTATGGAAATGATGGCAGTTGATCCTTTACGCCGCATTATAGCTCCACGGTTCTGGGCAGGATTTTTTAGCATGCCATTTTTAACAGCGATTTTTGTTGCGGTCGGAATCATAGGTGGCGTATTAGTTGGTGTAGATTGGAAAGGGATTGACTCAGGGTTCTTTTGGTCATCCATCCAAAGTAATGTTGATTGGTGGCATGATTTAGGTAACTGTTTTATTAAAAGTTTTGCATTTGCTATTGCCAGTACTTGGATTGCACTTTTTAATGGATACGATTGTGTACCAACATCAGAAGGAATTAGTCGGGCAACAACTAATACAGTTGTTTATTCATCATTAGTTATTTTGGGGTTAGATTTTATTTTAACCGCATTAATGTTTAGTAATTGAGGTCATTAAACATGAGTCGTAAAGTAGAAATTACAGTAGGATTATTTATGGTGCTGGTTATTGTCTCAGTACTATTTTTATGCTTTAGAGTAACTGACCCAACATCTTTTGTTAGTCATAACTCTTATAGAGTCTATGCACAATTTGATAATATTGGTGGTTTAAAAGTACGTTCACCAATTAAAATTGGTGGGGTTGTTATTGGTCGTGTCAGTGATATTAGCTTAAAAACCACGAACAATGAAGATTATAAACCGTGGGTAACCATGGATTTAGACACTCAATATAATAAAATTCCAAAATTAAGTTCACTTTCAATTAAAACATCAGGTTTATTAGGTGAACAATTTATTGATATCAACTTTGGATTAGATCAAGGCACAATAAATGATATTGATGCTTTAGATGCACCGACATCTTCATCAAGTACGGATAGTCCTAATCAAGAAGATAATCATCCTTATCTAGAAGATGGTTCTATTATATATAACACAAAACCAGCAGTGGTCATTGAAGATCTAATTGGACAATTTTTATATAGTGCGGGTGGATCATCGGATAAAGACAAAAAACAAGATACTAATGACAGCAAGGAGTAACTATGTTAACCAAATTTAAACAAACCTTTTTCTTAGTACTTACTTTAATGATAAGTGCTACGGCATTTGCAAACGATCCATATCAAGATATGCAAGTTGCAGCAGACAAAATTTTTAACACAATGAAAGCAGAGTCTTCAACACTTAAATCCGATCCGAACAAACTTAAAGATATTGTAAGAACGGATTTACTGCCTTACGTACAAGTTAAATATGCAGGAGCATTAATCTTAGGTAATGCATATAAATCAGCGACAGACGCACAGCGTACAGCTTATTTCAATGCATTTGAAAACTATTTAGTACAAGCATTTGCTCAAGCACTTTCGATGTACAATGGACAAACTTATCAAGTTGAAAAATCAAAAGATTTAGGTGATAAATCACTTGTTTCAATCCGTATATTATTAAATCAGCCAGACAAAAATCAACAACCTATTCGTATTGATTTCCAATGGCGAAAAAATACTGTAACAGGTGAATGGAAAGCCTATGACCTAACTGCGGAAGGGGTAAGCATGGTTACCACTAAACAAAACGAATGGGCAACTATTCTGCGCCAAAAAGGTATTGATGAATTAACCAAACAATTAAATGATCTATCAAATCGCAATATTGATCCTAACGCTAAATAAAAAGGCTATTTTATAATGTCGCGAATCAAAACAGATAAACAACAAGATGTATTGTACTTACAGGGTGAACTTGATGTTCACTCTTTAAATGATTTATGGACAACGCAAAGCTCTACATTAAATGGTGTTAAATACATTAATTTAGGTGAGCTCACTCGAGTTGATTCTTCAGGACTCGCGACTTTAGTCTATTTTTGTATTAAATATTGTGTAAAACTAAAAAATATTAATCCACAATTACAAACATTAATCACTTTATATGATTTACAACATGTCATTGATGATTAATATATTGGATTTTTATACTGAAACACCCCCATAACCTGAAACTTTTTTACAAAAATTAAAACGTATAATTTATATTAATGATGAGTATAACTAATGGATAAACAAGAAATTATAAATAAATTAAGAAATTCACTTGAACTTGACGATATTCATGTAATGACCGATGATGGAAGTCATTTTCAAGTTATTGCTGTCGGAGAATTATTTGCCGATCTTAGCCGTGTAAAAAAACAACAAGCTATTTACGCACCTTTAGCAGAATTTATTAATGATAATCGTATCCATGCGCTATCCATAAAAACTTATACTCCCACTGAATGGCAACGTGAGCGCAAACTAATAGGATTATAAGAATGATTCTTATTAACCCTTGAATAAACATTTTTTGCCTCAATATTATTTTCTATTAATAGAAAATATCAATGTACATAAGGTATCGCAACATGACTAACCCATTATTAACAAATGCACCATTACCCCTATTTTCGGAGATTAGGCCAGAACATGTTTTACCAGCCATACAAGAAACATTAAAAAATAGCCGAAATACGATCGAAACAGTATTAAAACAAAACAGCCAATATACTTGGGAAAATTTAATTCAACCAATTGATGAAGTGGACGAAAAATTTAGTCGTGCATGGTCACCTGTTAGTCATCTAAACTCGGTCAAAAATAGCCCTGAATTACGCGAAGCTTATGAAGCATGTTTACCACTTCTTTCTGAATTCAGTACTTGGGTTGGTCAACATAAACCTTTATATCAGGCATATAAACAACTTAAAGAAAGTGAACAATACGCCAAACTAACTAAAGCTCAGAAAAAAGTTATTAATAATGCCCTACGTGATTTTGAATTA
The DNA here is from genome assembly GCF_016101765.1 of Gilliamella sp. B14448G11. Classification (NCBI taxonomy): domain Bacteria; kingdom Pseudomonadati; phylum Pseudomonadota; class Gammaproteobacteria; order Orbales; family Orbaceae; genus Gilliamella; species Gilliamella sp. B14448G11. The sequence continues at coordinate 236,211 of NZ_JACFPX010000004.1, forward strand.
TCAGGCATTGGGCTGCCAGATGAAAAACAAAAACGTTATGGTGAAATTGTTGCGAAACTATCAGAATTATCATCAACCTATAGCAATAATGTATTAGATGCAACTATGGGATGGTCAAAATTAATTACGGATGTTAAAGCCTTATCGGGTCTACCTGAAAGTGCCCTTGTCGCAGCCCAAGAACAGGCTAAAGCTAAAGGTGAAGAAGGCTGGTTACTTACTTTAGATATCCCAAGTTATCTTCCCGTGATGACCTATTGTGATAACCGTGATCTACGATTTGAACTCTATCAAGCTTATAATACCCGAGCATCTGACCAAGGTCCAAATGCTGGCAAATGGGATAATACTAAAATCATTCAACAAATTTTGACATTACGCGATGAGCTTGCTCAATTATTAGGATTTAAGACCTATGCAGATCAATCACTTGCGACCAAAATGGCAAAATCTACCACGCAAGTAATGGAATTTCTTACCGACCTAGCTTCTAAAGCCAAACCACAAGGCGAAAAAGAACTTGCTGAACTTAAACGTTACGCTTACGAATTTTTCGGTGCCAGTGATATACAACCATGGGACATCGCTTATTACAGCGAAAAACAAAAACAGCACCTTTACACCATCAATGATGAAGAGTTACGACCATATTTCCCAGAGCAACGTGTAATTAGCGGTTTATTTGAAGTCGTACATCGAATCTTTGGCATTACCGCGAAAGAGCGCAAAGGTGTTGATGTTTGGGACCCTGAAGTTAAATTCTACGATCTGTATGCTGCTAATGGTGAATTAAAAGGTAGCTTCTATCTTGATTTATATGCTCGCGAACATAAACGTGGTGGAGCTTGGATGGATGATTGTATTGGTCGTATGCACTTTGCGGATGGTCATACACAAAATCCAGTTGCTTATTTAACGTGTAATTTTAACCGACCTATTGGTGATAAACCTGCGTTATTTACCCATAACGAAGTCACTACCCTATTTCATGAATTTGGGCATGGTTTACACCACATGTTAACTGAAATTGAAGTACCGGGTGTTGCAGGTATTAATGGTGTACCTTGGGATGCGGTAGAATTACCAAGCCAATTTTTAGAAAACTGGTGCTGGGAGCCTGAAGCACTTTCGTTTATATCTGGACATTATCAAACTGGTGAGCCATTACCAAAAGAGATGCTAGATAAAATGTTGGACGCTAAAAACTATCAAGCAGCATTATTTATTTTACGTCAATTAGAGTTTGGCTTATTTGACTTTACGTTACACAGTCAGAAAGATCCGGATATTTTAGAAACACTTAAAAAAGTACGACAACAAGTAGCTGTGGTTCCAACGGTTGAATGGGGTCGATTCCCACACGCTTTCAGTCATATTTTTGCAGGTGGTTATGCTGCTGGTTACTATAGTTATTTATGGGCAGAAGTATTGTCGGCTGATGCATTTTCACGATTTGAAGAAGAAGGTATCTTCAATACTAACACGGGTAATGCTTTTCTTGACAATATCTTGTCACAAGGTGGCAGCGATGAACCAATGACGTTATTTAAAAATTTCCGTGGTCGTGAACCACAACTTGAGGCATTGCTTCGTCACTATGGAATTAAGTAATACAGATACTGCTCAGCTAAAGTTATTTGCTGAGCAGTGGTTGGCCACGCATACCGATCTGCCGTTCACACTTGTAAATCAAAACAATCAACTCGAATTACAAAAAAACGACGAACCAAAATTAGGCTCAATATGCGTCAATTTTGTATCTGGCGCTATGGCACATCGTCGTCAATTTGGCGGAGGACGAGGTGAAGCGATTGCCAAAGCGGTTGGCGTCAAAGGTGAGTATTTACCAACGGTTGTAGATGCCACCGCTGGACTGGGTCGCGACGCATTTGTACTTGCCGCTATTGGTTGTCATGTCACTATGTTTGAACGTCATCCTGTTGTTGCTGCACTGCTAGAAGATGGTCTACGGCGTGCTTATTTAGATGAAAATATTGGTGCGTGGTTACAGCGACATTTACGTTTGATTTATCACTCAAGTATTGATGGATTATGCACTTACACTCAAAAACCAGATGTGGTCTATCTTGATCCTATGTTTCCTCATCGAACCAAAAGTGCACTAGTCAAAAAAGAGATGCGCATATTTCAACAATTAGTGGGCAGCGATGATGATTCAGACAGTTTGCTCGAGCCAGCAAGACAGTTAGCCAACAAAAGAGTGGTGGTTAAACGTCCTAGTTATGCACCTTTTTTAGCTAACCAAAAACCAACAGCAGAAATTAAAACGAAAAATCACCGTTTTGATATTTATACCCCTTTAAAGTAATACAGGAATATTCATAATTTATGCGATTAGATAAGTTTCTTGCTCATCATCTCGGCATCAGTCGAACGATTGTTAATAAAGAATTAAAAGCGAAAAAAGTCACGGTCGACGGTGAAATTATTAAATCAGGTGCTTATCAATTGTCACCCGAACAGATAGTTGAATATGATGGTTATGAGATTACACCTGTGACCAATAACCGCTATTTTATGCTAAATAAGCCCCAAGGTTATGTGTGTTCAACTGATGATCCGGATCACCCCACAATTCTTTATTTTATTGATGAGCCTATGCCTGAAAAACTTCATGCCGCGGGTCGATTGGATCTTGATACAACCGGATTGGTATTATTGACTGATGATGGTAAGTGGTCACATCGCATTACTTCTCCTAAACATCATTGTGAAAAAATCTATTTTGTGACAGTTGAACGCCCATTAACCGCAGATCTCATTGAAATTTTTAACAATGGAATTCAATTAAAAAGTGAGAAATCACTAACTAAACCAGCTAAATTAAATATTATTGATGATTTCCATGCGGAGCTTACCATTAGCGAAGGACGATATCATCAAGTTAAACGTATGTTTGCGGCTGTAGATAATCATGTGGTTGCATTACATCGTAAACAAATAGGTAATATTAAGGTCGATATTCCTGAGGGTGAATACCGTCCCCTTACCCAAGATGAAATCAATTCGTTTAATCAAAATTAAGATACTTAACAAATTTAAATACTTTAAGTATTTAAACGAAGAATTAATATTTCAAAATCTCTTACAAAATTGCATGTAACGTTATCGTTTTTTAAATAACACATTAATTAACTTTCAGGTTAGAACAGATACAGGACTTACTAGGTGCAAGATCAACATTTACAGTTAGGAATTAATATTTCCAAAAAAAAACTGATTTTAATTCTTGGATTATTATCTATGTTAATGCCATTATCCATAGATATGTATCTACCCAGCATGCCAACCATTGCGCAAGATTTTAATGTAGCCGATGCAACGGTACAACTTACTATTAGCTGTTATTTATTAGGATTTTCTTTTGGACAACTTTTATTTGGCCCTATTACTGATAGTTACGGACGGCGTTACGTTTTAATTGCGGGTCTAATTATTTTTATAGTTGCCGCATTAATTTGTGGTATTGCATCGAATATCAATCAATTAATTACCGCGCGCTTTTTTCACGGTATTGCTGCCGCTGCAACATCAATAGTAATTAATGCATTAATGAAAGATATTTATCGTGATCGCGATGAATTTTCTAAAATGATGTCATTTGTCATGCTGATATCCAATGTTGCTCCACTCCTTGCACCGATTATTGGTGGATTTATTCTATATTGGTTTAATTGGCAAGCTAATTTTTACACTATCAGTCTAACGGCACTAATTGGGCTGGCTTTAGTTATCACCTTTATTCCAGAAACATTATCAAAGGCAAAACGATCTAAATTTAGTTTTACCCGTATTTTGAGTAATTTCATTACGTTGTTCCGTCATGGACAAGTATTAGCTTATATGATGATAGGCGCCTTTGCTGGTGCAGGTTTATTCTCATTTTTAAGTTTGGGACCTTTTGTTTACATGAACCTGCATGGTGTTGCATCCACACATTTTGGTTATTACTTTGCACTTAATATTGTTGTTATGGTGTTTATGAATACCCTAAATAGCCGTTTGGTTAAACATGTAGGTTCATTTAAAATGATGCAGTTAGGTCTTTTTATCCAATTTGTCATGGCAATTGGACTTATGATCGTGACATTATTTAATTTAGGTTTCATCTATTTAGTTATCTGTATTGCTGGATATATTGGCTGTATGTCAACCATAGGTGGAAATAGTATGGCTATTATTTTAGATTTTTACCCACATATCGCAGGAACGGCCTCTTCACTTGCTGGCACAATTCGATTTGCAGTAGCGGGAGCCGTTGGTATATCACTATCATTCTTGGTCTCAAATCTTACAACAGTAACGACAGTTTCAGACAATAGTTCTGAATGGCTAATGACAGGCTCCATGGTTTTATGTAATTTTCTGGCAGTCGGTTTATTTTTAAAAATCAGAAATATTAAAAGGAAATAACGATGATCTATCGATTAGGGGATTTATGTCCACAAATTCATGAACATTGTTTTATTGCCAAATCGGCTGATATTATTGGTAATGTGGTTTTAGAGCAAGGAGTATCGATTTGGTTTAATGCTGTCTTACGCGGTGATATTGCACCAATCTATATAGGCAAAAATAGCAATGTGCAAGATAATTGTACGGTGCATATTGAAACCGATATACCCTGTATTGTGGGTGAAAATGTAACGATTGGTCATAACGTTATTCTTCATAGTTGTCACATCGAGGATAATGTTTTAATCGGTATGGGAAGTACTATCTTAAATAATGCGAGAATTGCTAAAAATTGTTTAGTTGGCGCCAATTCATTAGTGACACATTCATTACCTTATGAAGAAGGTTGTTTAATTATGGGGTCACCAGCCAAAATTATTCGCAAACTCACTGAAGCTGAAATTGCTGCTAATAAACAAAATGCTCTAAATTATGTTCAAAATGGACAAAAATTTAGCAAAACTCTATCACCGATTGATTAATACCAACAAGAATAATGATGCTTTAGGGTTTATTCACTCTGTGAGAGGGTGCAATTTATGATAAAATGCTAACAATTTTAACTGTTGCAATTGTTTAGGTACGTACTTGAAAAAGTCAAAAACAACAAGAAAACAGATAATCACTCAATTCATTTTACTGGCAATTATAGGATTATCGGTTTGTCTATTTTTATCCTTATATTCTTATAATCCATCTGATCCTGGATGGTCTCGTACTGCATGGCACAATCCAATCAGTAATTATTGTGGTATCATTGGCGCCTATGTTTCAGATATTTTATTCCAATTCCTAGGTTTTATTGCTTTCAGTATCCCTTTTATCTCGATATTCTTTAGCTCACAAATGGTGGTCTACTATTATCGTAACCCCAATGCTCCTATCAATTACTTTAGTTTGTCATTTCGCATTATTGGTATTTTAGCGTTTATTTTCAGCAGCACAGGTTTCTTTGCTTTAAATATTCGTGATGCAGAACAATTCAATGCTGGAGGATATTTAGGTGCAATTGTAATTGAAAGTCTTTTACCGGTAATGAATGCCCTAACCACTTCATTGGCATTATTAATTACCAGTCTTGCCTGCATCACTTTATTAACTGGATTATCTTGGTTTTACTTAATGGAAAAATTAGGTGCTTTGGTTATGTGGCTCATTACGCCATTCTCAAAGTTAATTTTATCACGTAAAACCAACCAAATAATAAATACCAACCAACAATCCGATAAAGAGTTATCCGTTGTTGGCAAAGAACAAGAACCAAAATTAACTATGCCTCTTGATAGCGAGACGGTAAATACAGATACCGCTCAATCAACATCAATCATAGCAAGTGAAGAAAAAATACAGCATGATATTAATACAGATAAAGCTGAACAACGTGTCGAATCCAACAACCTTAAGGATGATGAGACACTCATCAAAACGGCTGAACAATTATTACAAGAACTTGAAAAAACAACCACAGATCAAGTCAATTCAACCAATCAAGCAACTCGTGATGAGTCTAAAAAAGAGGCTGACTCTAATGATATTTTAGCTCGTATGGAAGTAATCATAAAAAATATGAATGAGCGAAAAACATCATCTGACATGCAATCAGATAAATCTGAAGAAGTGCAAGCTTTGGAAGAAAATAAATATACAATTTCTGATGCACCGAGCAAACCTTTATTCACATCAGGCTATCAAGCACCTAAAATAGAGCAAACCCAAGAAGTTGAGTTAACACCATTTGAGCCTATCAGTGAAATAACACCACCAAAAGTTAATCTTTCAACAACAATTAATGATCAAAATGAACATGAAGAACTTAAAGAAAAAGTCATTGAAAGAGAACAACCTTATGATGTTGATATTGAATCGCTAAAAAAAGCGAACCCTGTTATTGATGATATCTATCTAAATGAAGAAGAGATTGACCAGATTGAAGAAATACCGCAATCTCCTACTTTTACGGTTGAAGCAGAGCCAGTAAATGAAGTTCAAGTTAATGAAGATAACGATGAAAATAATGAAGAAGAAAGCGAAGAAGATGGCTTAATCCACCCTTTATTAAGACGTAATGATAAACCTTTGCCAAAACCAACAACCCCTTTACCATCGTTAAATTTGCTGACGGCACCGCCTACTACGCGAATAGAAATCGATCATTCAGCGTTAAATGCAACGGCCAATCTTTTAGAAAAAAGTTTATCTGATTATCGAGTGAAAGCGAGAGTCGTTGACTATTTACCGGGACCTGTTATTACTCGCTTTGAAATTGAACTTGCACCAGGTATCAAAGCGGCACGCATCTCAACATTAGATCGTGATTTAGCTCGCTCATTATCCATGCCATCTGTACGTGTGGTGGAAGTGATTCCGGGTAAACCTTATGTGGGAATTGAGTTACCCAATAAAAATCGCCAAACAGTCTATTTTAGAGATGTGCTTGATAGCCCTCAATTTAGAAATGCACAATCACCACTTACCGTTGTTCTTGGTAAAGATATTTCGGGGCAATCTGTGGTTGCTGATTTAGCTAAAATGCCTCACCTACTTGTTGCAGGTACTACGGGGTCAGGTAAATCGGTTGGTGTTAATGCGATGATCTTAAGTATTTTATATAAATCAAAACCTGAAGATGTAAGATTTATCATGATAGATCCAAAAATGCTTGAGTTATCCATTTATGAAGGTATACCACATCTATTAACCCAAGTTGTTACTGATATGAAAGATGCAGCTAATGCACTTAATTGGTGTGTCAATGAAATGGAACGCCGTTATCGCCTTATGTCAGCGTTTGGTGTACGCAATATTGCAGGTTATAATGATAAAATTAAAGAAGCAGAAAATATGGGTAAACCAATCCCAGATCCACTTTGGAAACCTACTGACAGTATGGATCTAGACAGACCAATGCTGGAAAAACTGCCTTACATTGTCGTTATGGTCGATGAATTTGCTGATCTTATTATGGCGGTTGGAAAAAAAGTGGAAGAGTTAATCGCTAGATTAGCACAAAAAGCAAGAGCTGCAGGTATCCACTTGGTATTAGCCACCCAGCGACCATCGGTAGATGTGATTACCGGTTTAATTAAAGCTAACATTCCTACCCGTATTGCTTTTACTGTATCAAGTAAAATTGATTCGCGCACCATTTTAGATCAGATGGGAGCAGAATCATTGCTTGGTATGGGTGATATGCTTTATTTAGCGCCGAATAGTTCTATTCCAATTCGTGTTCACGGCGCATTTGTCCGTGATGAAGAAGTACACGCTGTGGTGCAAGATTGGAAAGCGCGTGGTACACCAAAATATATTGAGAATGTGACCGTAGCGACCGATGACGGTGAAAATGGTAGTTCGGATATGTTTCAGGAAGAACTCGATCCACTATTTGACCAAGTGGTGGATTTTGTCGTTGAAACACAAAGAGCATCAATATCTAGCGTACAACGAAAATTCCGTATTGGTTATAATAGAGCAGCCCGAATTGTTGAACAAATGGAATCGGAAGGCATTATTAGTCCTCCTGCCCATAATGGGAATCGTGAAGTACTTGCAGCACCATCCCACAATAATTATTGATTTTAATAAATAAAAAGTACGCCAACCATTTTGTTCAATGAGTTGGCGATATCCAAACATTACGTCACAAACAAATGATTTTACATCATTGCCTATAGGTAATAATTGATAATGAGTGATTATTCACAGCAAATAGCACTATTAGAACTTGAACTTAAAAGTGATAATAATCAATGTATACCCGCACAATTAGCGACAAAAGCATTAATAAAAGAGGTCTGTTTATCGCCAAAACCTGGATTGGTTGATATGAATAATAGCGGTGCACATCGTGATATGGACTTCCAAACTTTTGTTCAAAGTATCAAAGCAATCAGTGTCTGGTTCGAACGTTTTTATCAATATGGTAAAGCATCGGCTTTGCAAGATAACCAACAATTTTTAGCAGGCATTAGACCGATTGGTATTGAGTGTGAGCAAGCAATGTACCAAGCAACAAATCAAGTCAATACTCACAAAGGCGGTATTTTTGCTTTTGGACTGCTACTAGGTGCAATCGGCAAATTAGAACAACTAGGCTTAACAATCAATACACAAAATATTTGTGATCAAGTTTCTGCTATTTGCCAAGGAATCGTTACCAATGAACTTAAGCAAAATAATTCAACCACTTCAATAGGTGAAAAACTTTTTAAACTTCACAATTTGCCCGGTGCCAGAGGTGAAGCTGAATCAGGTTATGCAACGGTTCGCACTATCTCACTGCCTATCTATCGAGCAATGAAACATAATGGCTACAATGAAGAAACATGTTTACTGCAAGCAATGTTACATCTACTTGCCTATAATCAAGATACTAATTTAGTATCTAGAGGCGGTTTAGACGGATTAAATTTCGCTCAACATGAAGCGAGAAAACTCATTGAACAAGGTGGAATGACTGATGCTAATGGTCTTGAACGGTTAAATCAGTTAGATGAAGAATTTATAAAACGCAATCTAAGTCCCGGTGGTACAGCCGATTTAATTGCGATTACTTGGTTTTTAGCACAATATTAATTGAACGTTATTTATATTTAGAGCTAAATATTTGGCTAATTCATAGCATTCAATTTTCCATTCTGAAAAACATAATATGGCTATTAAAAGATATTTATTATCACTATGATTTTATTGTTCTGTTTGAGCAATAAAAGCAATAAAAAATAGCCCCCAAAACCGCTACAATCGCCAAACAAAAATATGCCGTCGTCATTGAATATAGCAGACTAACATAACCGACAATGATTGGAAAAACCGTCATACCTAGTGCATAAATAGCTTGAAACAGACCCATCGCTGTTGAACGAGCATAAGAAGGAATATCTGAAATCGCTTCAAAAGTTAATAGTGAAAATAGTATACCTGTCCCCATCCCTGGAATAATTTGCAACAGTAATATGAGATAACTTGATGATAATTGCGGTATTAAAACACAATAAAAGGCAAGCATAAGAAAAGAGAGGATGATCCAAGATGAGGTGCTTAATTTGGTTATCCAGCTACTTGCTCCAACTTTTGCAAACAATACAGATGACAGCATATATACAATTGAAGATAGACCAATTAAAGCAGAGTTGGCACCAAGTTCACTGAGTATTTGGTTTGTAAAAGACATGGTTGTGGACATTTGTATGCCCTGCTGAATTAAGGCCAACAGAGAAAAAAATAGCAGTTTGGGATCTAAAAAAACCTTAAATAAGTTTTGAAAGCTAAACTGATGATGAATTCTTTCAGGATATTTAAGCCTAATCGCCAAAATAAAAGCGATAAATCCACTTAAGCAACTTAAAAGACAAATAAACCTCATTCCAAAAGATTCAAAGAGTAACGTACTGGATAAAAATGCTAAAAATACGCCTATATTATTTACCATAATAATAAGACTTGTTGCATAACTTTTTTTGGATTTAGGATAAAAACCTAAGAATAACACCATAAATGAGATCCATGTTGAACTAGCAATACCCGAAATAATATTACCAATAAAAAATCCCCATCCATCGGATTGGATTATGCGAATAACAGATGCAAAACCAGCTAAAAAAGATCCCAACACTATAAATACTTTATGCTTTTCTTTCACATTAGCAATTAAACCAACGGGTAAACGTAACAGTAATTGTGAAATACCATAAGCACTCACAACCATACCAATAAAATTAGTTGAAAGATTTATGGCTGCAAGATAAGGTGTTTGATAAGGGATATAAACGTATTGTGCATACCAAAAGAAAAACACAATACAAAGTAATAAATACGATTTTTTTTTCGCTGTTTTCATTAATTATAATTTTAATCCTTACAATCCTTAAGGTTAAAAATATATCTAAATAAAATATTTAGCAACAATTCAAATCAATCTTGTTTAACTTTTTAAACTGTGTTAGCTTGAGTAAAGTTAACCCAATGGTAAAAAAAGTGTTATCACCAAAAATAATACGATCAAATATGCATGATGATTGTTGTTTTAGTATTAACAACAACTCTAGTATGTTTGATCTTTTTTTTACCGAAAATTAACCACTGTTAACGTAATGGAGAAAATAATGGACTATGAGAAAATTGCACAGCAAATATTACAATTGGTCGGAAATAAGCAAAATATTATCAGTGTAAACCATTGCTTTACTCGATTACGGTTCCAACTAAAAGATAATAACAAAGCTAATCGTGAAAAATTATTACAAACTGAGGGGGTCATTTCTGTTGTAGAAAGCAGTGGGCAATATCAGGTAGTCTTAGGTAATAAAGTCACAAAAATTTATGACGCACTTTTACCACTTATTGGTGAAATAAACTCAATAAAACAAGAACAACCAAAAGTTTCAATAGGTATTAAAATACTCAATGCTTTTGCCGCCATTTTTACCCCGATTATTCCAGCAATAGCCGCATCCGGTATGCTAAAAGGGATCTTAGCAATTGCGGTTATAATTGGTAATTACTACTCAACGGATATTAAAACTTATAATACTTATATTATTTTACATGCTGCATCGGATGCGGTGTTTTACTTTATGCCTATAATTTTAGGTTATACCGCAGCCAAAGTATTTAAAGCGCATGAATTTATCTCAATGATTATTGGCGCAACCCTATGTTATCCCTCCATTGTGAGTTTAATGACAAGTAAAAGTGAAATCACCTTTTTTGCGATTGAACTAACCAAAGCCAATTATACATCAAGTGTTATTCCAATCATTATTGCCGTTTTTATTTTAAGTTATATACAAAGATTTTTAGAAAAAATCATTCCTGAAGTATTAAAAATTATCATGGTGCCTACATTTTCACTACTCATCATGATCCCCGCCACATTACTTATTTTCGGGCCAATTGGAATCTACATTGGCGAATTTATAAACTGGATCTATTACTACATTATGGGGGTTAGCCCTATCTTATTAGGTGCTTTTATTGGTGGTGTATGGTGCATTTTAGTTATATTTGGCGCTCACCGTGCAATTGTGCCAATTGGAATCAATGATGTAGCGCAAACAGGCAGGCAAAATCTTCTTGCATTTGCAGGTGCCGCTAACTTTGCGCAAGCTGGTGCGGCTTTTGGCGTATTTTTCAAAACTAAAAATAAAAATCTTAAAACGGTGGCCGCATCGGCAACGGTTACTGCTCTGTTTGGCATTACTGAGCCAGCAATTTATGGTGCCAATTTAAGATTAAAAAGACCGATGATCTGCGCCGTCATTTGTGGCGCAATCGCAGGGGGCTTAATGGGTTGGGGAGGCTCCTATGGTAACGCATTTGCTAATCAAGGAGTATTAACAATACCGGTGTACGCAGAAGCAGGTACAAAAGCATTCTTATGTTATTTAATTGGCATAGGTTTTGCTTTTTTTGGTTCATGCATTATGACGATGATTGTTGGATTTAATGATATACCAAATGAAGAAGCGTCAAAAACAATGCCAACAACGTCCAGTACACAATTAACTTCAGATACCGCTATTGTGTCGCCGGTTGCTGGTGAGGTGATTGCTTTAGATCAAGTCAAAGATGAAGCATTCGCCTCAGGTGCAATGGGAAAAGGAATCGCAGTTTATCCTAAAATGGGTGAAATCGTTGCCCCTGAAGATTGTACCGTTACGGCACTCTACCCTACTTTACATGCAATGGGAATAAAATTAGATAATGGTATTGAACTGTTAATTCATATTGGTATTGATACGGTTAACTTACAAGGTCAATACTTCCAATCTTATGTACATACTGGTCAACATATTACTAAAGGTACCAAATTAGTTTCATTTGATATTGATAAAATAAAACAACAATTTGATTTAACCACATCAATTATTGTGGTTAATTCCGAACAATATAAAAATATAGAATATTGTCAACAAACTCAAGTGAGTGTTACGGACAATTTATTAGTTATTCACGTTTAGAGGTTTAGATATGAAAGCTTTTGCTAAGGATTTCTGGTGGGGAGCATCATCGTCTGCTTTTCAAATTGAAGGTGGATGGGATGCAGATGGCAAAGGAATGACTGTTGCCGATTATAATTCATTTCAACGCTCTGCTATACAAGCCGACAGTAAAGTCGCCAGTGATTTTTATCATCATGTTGAAAGTGATATTGCGTTATTTAAAGAGTTAGGACTAAAAACTTATCGCTTTTCTATATCATGGGCTCGTATTATTCCCGATGGCGATGGTGAAATAAATCAAGCAGGAATCGATTTTTACAATCGAGTTATTAACGAATTAATTAAAAACGATATTATACCTTTTATTACGCTCTATCATTTTGACTTACCCTTTGCCTTGGTTGATAAATATAATGGTTGGCAAGATCGTCGCTGTGTTGATGCATTCAGACGTTATGCTCAAGTCTGTTATAAAGCATTTGGCGATCGAGTTAAGCATTGGCAGATTAATAATGAACAAAATCTGATGATTCGTGTCAATGAAAGAATGAATATGTATCAAGTTGCACCTGAGGATATTGAAAAAGTTCGTGCACAAATGGATTATCATATGTTTGTTGCCCATGCAATGGCAACCAACGATTGTCATGCTTTAATTTCCGACAGTAAAGTTGGGCCTGCAGTTTCATCCACGATGACCTATCCTGCAAGTAACAAACCAATGGATGTATGGGCAGCGAAAATGAACGATAATTTCAAAACGAATTACGCACTGGAAATGTACTGTTTTGGTGATTATCCTAACTATTATAAAAGCTACCTAACTCGCTGCGGAATCTATCCTAATACCCATCCTGAAGATGCTGAAATATTAAAACAAGCAAAACCTGATTTTATTGCTGTAAATTATTATCGAACTTTGGTTGTCAGTTATTTACCAGAGGACGATGCACACCCATTTGGTACCAAAGAAAAAGATATCGATTTTGACCTTTACGGTTACTTCAAAATCGAGAAAAATCCAAATTTAGTTGCTTCAACTTATGGTGCGCAAATTGACCCTATGGGATTACGCCTTGTACTAAATGAATATTATCGCCAATATCGTTTACCATTAATTATTACTGAAAATGGCTTAGGTACTCCCGATACATTAACTGCTGACAATAAAGTACATGATGATTATCGAATCGATTATATCAAATCCCATATTTCAGCTTGTCATGATGCAATTGAAGATGGTGTTGAACTATTTGGATACTGTCCATGGTCAGTCATTGATTTATTAAGCTCACATCAAGGTTTTAAAAAGCGTTATGGCTTTGTTTATGTTGATCGTGATGACCATGACTTAAAAACCCTTAATCGAATAAAAAAAGATAGTTTTTATTGGTATCAGCAAGTCATCAAAGACAATGGCATTAAAGAATAGTTAATACACAATATAAAGATGGGCTTTAAAAAAGCCCATCATAACTCATATTAAATATCATTAATTTACTAAATATGTCACTTTATGCGCCTCGGTCGGTAATGGCACTTGCCATTTAGAAAGCATTTGTGTAATTTTCTTATTCGGTAAGCTAGTATCTCGGCTTGAATTGCGTTGATATAATGTTTTTTCTGGCTGCTCAAGATAAACTATTTCAACCTCTGCATGATAAGCATAAAGCAAATCCAATGCTTTTTGGCGCATATCTCGTGATAAATGAGTAGCATTCCAAATAAATGATTGATTGTCTCTTAAATATTGTTTCACTTTAGCTAATACAAATTGGATCACTAATCCTTCATTTTGACCATGCTTTAATTTCAGTTCACTCCTTGCGTCATCATATGAGGCAACCGGTAATTGCGGATAATGTTTACTTATCCAACTATTTTTACCTGATGCAGGTAAACCCGACAATAATATGACTTTAGGTCCTTTCTGAGGATACAAAGCATAATCAGGCAAAACATTGCCTCCTCGAAAATAGTGTACTCTGGTGTAATCATCTATAAATTGCCGAGATTGATATAAACACCCTTCTTCCAAAGCTAATTGTTTAAAGAGTTCAACTTCATCAACCATTCGAGCTTTATCAGCACTGATACGACCGAGTATATCGGCTTTAGCTTGCATGCATAACATCCAGACAGGTAATTCCCATGAAAGCCGATGAATTAACCATTGCGGTGATTTATTATGACTATCATCACTTAATGCATAAAATGGAACCTGATGCACATCAATAATCCGACAAATCCTTTCTCTTAACTCAAAATCAATGCCCAATCGCCATAATAGTATTCGACTACTAATCGCCCCTTTTTGGGAATGTCTTGGTTGTGAAATTCGACCACTTAACTCATCAATGATGGTCGTTTCTGGTTTGGCAATATCATGTAACAAAGCAGTCATAAATAACACAAACTTTTCATCATCGGAAGATTTTGCAAACTCATCTTCACCTATCAAGGATCTTAATACCATTTGAGTATGAATCCAGACATTTCCCTCACCATGATAAGTAGGATCTTGTGGTGTCATCATCAATTTATTCAACGCAGGTATACATTCCAACCACTGGTCAAAGTTATCTTTGCTGATACTGTAGGCGATCTCTTGTTGTAACTGCGAATAACTCATAAATCACCTCCAAATTTTATGCTATCATTCCAATTTATCGTTATTTGTGGCGTATAAAGCTCAGCTTTTTTAGCTAATTGATTAGGAATAAACGGTTGCTGTAAATGGTGTTGACCCGCATCTAAAATAGATTGAACAAAATCTTGTCTTACCCATTTTAAACGTCCCGTTGTGGTATACTCTGATTCAATTTTCAAATATAAACCCTCCATCAAATCCGAGTTATCACACTGTTGCCAAGCCTTATTCAAATCAATTTTTTCTTGAGCAACAATTTTCTCAAAACAACTTTTCCAATCGTTTGTTTTAGCTAAAGAATATTTAACTAATGCTAATAAGTCACCCAATCTTTTCGGTGCGATTCCCGAATACAATACGGGAACAGATAAAATAGGACCATTAGCCAATAATTGATGACGTTTTTGGGTTGATAAAAAACAGTTATTATGTCTATCCCAAATATCAAATTCACAAAAATAGTGTGGTAATGCATCATAAAAAATAGAGTGTTTTTTATGTAACCATTCACCATACATAATATAGCGATCTTCTAAACGTTCAATTAACCAGCTTTCATGGACGGTTGCCCAATGTTTAAATAGATTAAACTGACGTTCTCGACTGCCCCCTATTAAGTAATGACCGCGTGATTGTAATAATAGCTCACCACTCTCTGAAAAACTGATTGCACAGTTAGCGCCATCGAGTTTTTCTTCAACCACAATATATTGCCCTATTAATTGATTATAGGGTAGCTGGCCATGCTCACTATCACCCAATTGCAAGCGCGAACTTTCCAAATGTGGAGTACGTGGGTATTTAATTAATTCTAAGTTTTGAATATAAGTTTCCATTGTCATTTTGTTTTCTCCGAAAAATTAGGGAAAACCGACAAGGCGAAGATCTATAGATTGAACTGCAACGTAGGAGCTTTAGAAAAAGCTAAAAGACAATATAATAGAAGATACCATGTCGGCATTAAGATAAAGTATTGAATACAGGCATTTTGCCACCTCACAAAAAAATTAAATATTAGACTAAAAAAACGGCGCCATTATCATTTTAAGCGAATATATTGTCAAGTAAAATTAGATTTTTTATACACGCAATAAGTGTTAAGATTCAAAAAGATGATTACCATTGATAAATTGTGGGGGGTTATATGGAAGTCGAAATTGTACTATTCCCAATGACGTATTTAGCCATTATTGAACATTATGGCGCACCCAAGTTAGAACATGAATCAGTAAACAAACTCATAAAATGGCGACAAGAAAATCAACTTTTAGATGATAAATATAGAAACTACGGCATTCATTATACTAACCCTAACACTACGCCACCTGAAAAACATCATGTTGATTTCGGTATCTCTGTTGATGAACTTATTACTAAAAACATTTATGGAGTGATAAATAAAACGATTCCACAATTTCGCTGTGCCAAAGCCAGAAATATAGATTCGAGATATCATAATCAAGCAATTATTTATTTACTTGAAAAATGGTTACCAAACAGTGGAGAAAACTTGGGAGATTTTCCCCCAATTTTTCATTATGTTAATGTCGGTCCAACTGTAAAATCTGAACAGATGATAACGGATGTTTATTTACCTTTGTTAGATAAATAATGCTTATATAATATTAATTAGTTAGGTGAATAATCCGCACCAAAATAACGTTGACTAATTTGTGAAAGTTCACCACTGCTAATAATTTTTTGAATACCGTCATTAATATCCTGAGTTAATTGTTCACCTTTCGCACTTTTACTAATTAAAAGATAACTAAACGGTGAAGCAATGCGATCTTCATCTTCTTTAGTGAGTTCAATTATTTTAAGATTAAGATGATGTTCACTAATAAATTGAGAAAGCATCACTTTATCAATTAATTGAAAATCATATTGGCCACTTTCAACATGCTGTAAAACAGGTAATAAGTCGGCTTCACTGTAAACGATTTTTACAGGATTATTAGCGTTTTGCTGATTATAAGTTTCTAAAGCAGTGGCATAATTTAGTCCTGGTGTTACCTCTGTTGACATTCCATTTAGATCATGAAAACTATTGATGTTATTATTGTTTTTAGCTACAGCGATAACATATTGATTTTTAAAAATGGGATCTGAATAAAAATACTTTTCCTTACGTTTCTCATTCATTGCATAATTATTGGCACCAACTTGATAACGTTGTGAATCAAGTCCAGCAAGCACCGATGGAAACTCAGTTATTTCGAAATTAATTTCATATTGTGGTAATTTTGCAAATATAGCCTTAACAACATCTATATCATAACCCGTTAAATCACCCTCATCATTTATTGTTGTAAAAGGACTTGGTGCGCCTGATGTTGCAATTGTTATCTGTTGTTTTTTAGAACTTTCAGTATTGTTATTTTGATCATCACAACCTGTTAAACACAAAGTTGCTAAAAACAAAAAACCATACCATTTGTTTAAATTCATAACACAAATCCTCTTTAGTTTGATATTGTTAAACCTATAGTTAAGTGGGTTATATTAAATAAATCCCATTTCTTTCATTTCATGACGATGATCTTTTTGATATATCGCCATGCCTGTTTTCATCAGGTCAAAACCTAAATTTTTATAAAACTCAACTGTTTGAGGATGGGTATAAAGAATAATATTACAATCCTTAACTTGCTCGATAAGTTTATCGACAATTAACCGACCATATTGCTGTCCATGTAAGTATTTAGCTAAGGCAATGTTATATATTGCCGCCTGACAAATACCATCTGATAATGCTCGCCCCACACCGACAACACGATTGTTATCTAATAAAAATACCACTGCATAACTATTTCGAAATACCTGTTCTTGTGTTTTAGCATCTAAAGTGCTTAATCCATAAAATTTCAGTAAATCAGCAACTTCCTGCCAATTTATACCCTCACAGTGTTGTTGAATAGTAATATCCATTACGACCTCTTAACTGATTAAATTTCATAATCCATTTGCATAGCAGAATAATATCTGGATAAAAAATCTCTTGTTCTTTGTTGAACAGGATTTAGAAATACTTTATCAGGCGAGCCATCTTCAATAATCTGTCCTTTATCTAAAAATAAAACTCGCGTTGCAATATCATGTACAAAACTCATTTCATGAGAAACTAGAATCATCGTTATACCTGATTTAGCAGCCATTTTTATTGTTGCTAATACTTCACCAACCAGCTCAGGATCTAATGCGGAAGTTGGTTCATCAAGTAATAAAACTTTAGGGTTCATCGCTAATGCCCTAGCAATAGCCACTCGTTGTTGTTGGCCGCCTGAAAGTTGTTTAGGATAGTGATCAACTCTATCAGCAAGACCAACTTCAACTAATTTTTCATACGCAATCTGTTTGGCTTTTTCTTTAGGATATTTTTTTACAATTACTAATCCTTCCATCACATTTTCTAATGCATTTTTCTGAGGAAAAAGGTTAAATTGCTGAAAAACCATAGCGGTTTGCTGGCGAAATTTAACAATTTGATCTCGTTTAAATTTGCTTACATCAAACGATAGCTTATCAATACTAATATTACCTGATTGTGGTTTCTCTAATAAATTAAGACAACGAAGAAATGTTGATTTTCCTGCTCCAGATGCCCCTATAATGGCAACAATTTCATGAGGTTGAATATGAAGATTTATGCTGTTCAAAATACAATTACCGTGAAAAGATAACGTTAAATTATTAACATGAATCATAACCATTTTCCTTTTCGGTAACTGGGTGTATTTTTATCATCGCTTATCGTCAATCGCTTTTCTAAATATTTAACAAGTAACTCAATTAATATGGTTAATGCCCAATAAATTAATGCAAGTGAGATATAAACCTCAAAATAGCGATAGCTATGACCCGCTAATGTTTTACCCCTCCCGGTCATTTCGGTAACGGAACAAACAAAAGCAAGAGAAGTACCTTTGAGTAAGCCAATTAAAGTATTTCCTAAATTAGGCAGCGCCACAATAAAAGCTTCTGGAATAACAATTCGACGTAATAACTGACTATAGGTCATTCCTAATGATTGTGCTGCTTCAATTTGTCCTTTATTCACCGATTGTAATGCCGCGCGAATTGTTTCAGAATTATAGGCAGCTTCGTTAAAAGAGAAAGCAATCAATACAAATAACATAGGTGGTAATCCATTCATATTGAAATTTGTATCATAAAAATAATTAATATAACGTAATAAAATTGGAATTCCATAAAAGCTTAGATAAAGCTGTACCAACAATGGCGTTCCTCTTATAAATGAAACAAATACCGCAGCAATTTGTGTTAAAACCGGTATTTCATTCATTTTAATTACGGCAATAATTAAACCCAATATTACGCCAAGTAACATCGAAAAAATCGTAATAAAAAGCGTTACTGGCAAATAAAGGAGCAATGTGGGTATTTGGGTAAAAATCAATCCAAAATCAATTATATTTGGCATCCGCATCTATCCCAATATTAAAGTTAGTTAACTGAACTAAATTGTTTATCTCGATTATGTGGCGTTTTCCAATTACTCGTATCTGGCCCTAACGGCAAGATATCATAAGGATTGTGAGCATTATTACCTAAGAAATAGCCTTTTTTTATCGCATCAAAATCAGTGGTCTCACCAAATGCAGGTATTTGATAGAGATCTCGCGCATATCCCCATAAATTAGGATAGTCGATAATTCTATTTCGATTAGTATTAAAAGCGGAATAATAGGCTACATCAAATCGGGCTAGCGTAACATATAAGCGAATATCGGAATCGGTAATCTTATCGCCAAAAAGATAACGGGATTGACTTAATCGTTGTTCTAATTGATCTAATTGGTTAAAAACAAGATGGTAAGCATGTTCATAGGCTTTTTGTGTCCGGGCAAATCCAGCTTTATATACACCATTATTTACTTCATGAAATATGACATCATTTAATTCATCAATTTCAGTACGTAAATGTTCAGGGTAAAGATCAGGTGCACCAGCTTTGTGAAAAGGTTTAAATACGGTTTCCCAATAGTTGGTCAATCTAAAATAATCATTGTTAACCACTTTGCCCGTTTTTACATCAACTACGGTAGGAACTGTTGCTCGTCCACTGTATTCTGGATCTGTTTTAGCGTAAATCTCTGGTAAATAGCGAATACCTAAAACAGGATCAACACCATTAGGATCGAGCGAAAATTCCCAGCCATGGGGTGTGCGGATAGGGGAAACTTTACCAACACTAATGACATCCTCTAAACCCAATAATTTAATGGCGATCATCTGACGATGAGCCCAAGGACAAATTGCCGCCCAAATTAAACGATAACGACCTGATTCTACCGGTAATAAACCTGGTTCATTACCAAATGGAGTGTCGAATCGGTTAGTTTGACGTACAAAGGCGCCATCTTGGTTTATTTCATTATTTTCTGTAGTGACTACTTTTCCTATAGACATACGCTTACTCCTAATATTTGGTACTGCAATTGAAACTTTCCAACAGTTGGATTTATTCAATCTAGCATCAAATATTTAGCGGTTAAAATAACGAATAAGCATATTTATATAATCATAAATTATATAAAACAGGATTAACGTATTAACTGCGCAGAAATAATTACTTTCCTAATCGTTTATAGAGCCTTTCAGGACGACCTATTTTACCGTGATTAAGTTCAACGATTAATAATTTAGTTTGGACACAATATTCTAAATATCGTCTGGCTGTAGTTTTGCTAATATTTGCTTTTTCGACAATTTGATCGACCGTTTGCGGTTCATTTGTCTGCATAAATAGATCTTTAACTTTTTGTAAAGTAATCTCTTCAATCCCTTTAGAATGGCGATTGATATCAACAAAATCTTTAGTTTGCAAATTAAACAGTTCATCAATGCGTCTTTGATTAACATGTTTTTGTAAACTTTGACGATATAAGAAAAGTTCAAAACGCTCAAGTGAATGTTTTAAACGTTGGTAAGATACTGGTTTAATTAAATAATCAAAAGCACCAAACCGTATAGCTTTACTACACGTATCCATATCACTTGCTGCAGTGATAAAAATAACATAAGAATCTAGTTTGTTATTAATAATGTATTCAAATAATTCAATACCTTTACCATCAGGTAAATAATTATCGAGTAAAATTAATGTTGGTTTTAACTTTTCAACCATTATTTTAGCTTCTTCTAAATTTGACGCGATCCCAACGACTTTTACTTTTGTATCTCTTTGTATAAACTCAGCATTTAATTCTGCTAAAATAGGTTCATCTTCTACAATAAGAACTTTTATAGCATCTTCTTTATACTCGTTAAGCTCTCTCATGCATTTACCTCTTTTTATTATTTAGGTATAAAAACTGAAAAAATTGTTCCATATGGTGTATTATCTTCAAATGTAATATAGCCATTGGCCTTTTTTATGTAGGTTGAAACAAGATGCAAACCAATACCATGCTCTTTAGCATCTTGAGAAGTTACGCCGGGTTCGAATATCGATTCGCGAATACTTGCATCTATACCACATCCTTGATCACTTACTTCTAATACAATTTCATCCGTTGCATCACTCAGATACAAATAAATCGTTTTATCACCCTGATTATTTTTTAAGCATGCATTGAAAGCGTTATCAAGTAAATTACCCAGCACTGACATAAATTCGGTTTCAGTAATTAAGGCAGGTAATGCACTTAATTGACATGCAGGATCAAAGACTAGATTCAAGCCAATTTCATGTGACTTTGAATATTTACCTATTAATAATCCACATATAGCCGGTATTTTGAAATGCTCAGAAATAAAATCTAAACAGTTTTGATTATCCGCCGAATGTAGGGTGATAAAAGATTGTGCTTCTTCATAACGTTTCATATAAATGAGCCCTGACAAAGTCGCCATCCAATTAAGGTGTTCATGTCGTAAAGCTCGCAAATTATCAATGTATTGAGTTACTTGCGTTAATTTCATACTTAATAAATTGATATCATCATAATTACGAAAAGTGATCACCCAACCTTGAATTTGATCATCCACTATCACACGAATCCGGTTAGCAATAACAATAATATTATTAAAGTAACAAATATGATCGTGTACATCTTTTGTCTGATTTTCATTTCCGTAAAGAAAATCAGTTGATTTGATAAAATAACGTAAATCATGGTTAAGCAATTCTTGATCACCTGCAATAATGTCTAACATGTTTCGAGCCGATTGATTGATATTGATAATTTTATAATTAAGATCAATAGCAATAATGCCCTCAAAAATAGATTGCATTATTGATTTTTGACTTTTAACCAACAAAGCAATCGCTTTTGGCTCTAAGTTAAACATCTGTTTTTTCACTGCTTTTGAAAAAAAGAACGAAAATACAAACAAAGCAAAAAAGAGTAAGGAACAAAAAATGATAATAGGTATAAATTGGTTAATATGTAATACATATATATCATCAATCATATAACCAACAGAGACGATACCTATTATTTTACCTTCATCCATGATAGGAGCTTTACCTCGTAGTGCTAAACCTAACGAGCCTTCGCTAATAGAAATACTGCTATTTCCGCTCAGTACTTCTTGATTATCTCCACCTACCATTGGTGAATGTAACTTATCATTCGAGGTATGATATAAACGATAAGCTTGTTCATCACCAATAACGATGTAACTGGCATCACTTTGTTCAAAAATATCGTTAACTAAATTAGCTAAATTGACGGTATCTTTTTCTTTAACATATTTTATTAAACTCGGAATAACGGACAATTCCTTCGCTTGAACTTGCGCCTTTTCACCCAAACTTCGGTACAATGTAGTTTTAGTTGCATTCCATATATAGCTTTGTAAAAGTGCGAGTATTATTAACGAAAAAAGTAAAAGAGACAGAAATAACTTCGTCGCAAAAGATAATTGTACTTTTTTTCGCATAATAACGCTCGTATTGAAAATTGACTATTGACATTGAGTTTATCACAGCATTAAAAAACATAGAGCCTTTAAAACCATAAAAACCACACTTAAAGTATGATTTAAATCACAAAATTGGGGTTAAAATTTTGTAACCATATGCGCCAATCTAACAAATTCAAATTTTTTTGGAGAAAAATAAAATATGGCGGATCTTAATTCAATCGGAAAAACGCGGACTGAAGAAGAATCAGTATCAAGTTCTGATGAAAAACAACATGATAAATGGCCTTACAATGTGAAACAACAACAGCAAGGATGGCCGTACAATTGGTGGCGGCTTATGGACAATTATAAAATTGGTGTAATCCCGCTTCCATTATTTATAATTGCTGGTATCCTAATTTTCGCTGAAGTGTTAGTAACTGGTAAATTGCCTAGCGAAATTGTTGTGATGGTGGTAACTTGTGCTTTCTTTGGCTTCCTTTGTGGTGAAATTGGTAAACGGTTACCAATCGTTGGGAAAATGGGTGCTGCAGCGATCTGTGCAACATTTATTCCATCAGCGCTAGTTTATTACGGTATTTTACCTACTCCGGTCGTCGAAGCAACAACAAAATTCTATAGAGATACACACATTTTGTATCTATACATTTGTTGTATTATCGTTGGTAGTATTATGAATATGGATAAGAGAACGCTTATTCAAGGATTCTTAAAAATATTCGGACCAATGGTATGTGGTGAAATCGTTGGAATGTTAGTTGGTGTCGGTGTTGGTTATTTACTAGGTTTATCTCCATTTGAGACCTTCTTCTTCTTAGTATTACCTATTATGGCTGGTGGAGTTGGTGAAGGTGCGATTCCTCTTTCAATCGGATATGCATCAATATTAGGTATGGAACAAGGTGAAGCTCTTGGCCGTGTATTACCAATCGTTATGTTAGGCGGTTTAACGGGTATTGTTTGTGGTGGAGTTCTTAACCGTCTTGGTAAAGCTTACCCACATTTAACTGGTAATGGTCGATTACTGCCAGCTTCAGAAGATGATGAGTTAATGGGTGATAACAAAGCAGCTAAAGCTGAACCTGTTATCGACGTAACAACATTTGCATCAGGTGTATTATTAGCAGCAATTCTTTATATGATTGGTATGATTGGTCATAAATTAACTGGTATTCCAGCTCCAGTGGGAATGTTATTTGCTGCAGTTTTTGTTAAGTTAGTATCAGGTGTTTCACCGAAAGTATTAAGTGGTTCACAAGTCGTTTACAAATTTTTCCAAACGTCTGTTACCTATCCAATTCTATTTGCGGTAGGTGTAGCAATCACTCCATGGGATAGAATCGTTGCAGCTTTCACCATTACAAATTTAATTGTTATTGTTTGTACTGTTGTTAGCTTAGTCACCACTGGTTTCTTTGTCGCTAAAAAATTAGGTATGTATCCGGTTGATGCTGCTGTTATTTCATGCTGTCAAAGTGGCCAAGGCGGAACAGGTGACGTAGCAATCTTAACTGCCGCAGAACGTATGGAGTTAATGCCATTTGCTCAAATTGCAACCCGTATAGGTGGTGCAATAAATGTATCAGTGTCATTACTCATTCTCGGCAATTTCTTAGTTTAGATTAAAATTTTAAAGAGCAACCTTAGTTTAACTAAGGTTGTTCGCTTTTATTTATAGTTAAATTTAGCATAAAACAGCTTTTAAGGAGTTTTCATGAAGCTTGTCAGTTATCTTGTCTCTGGTCGAGCAAGTTTTGGTCTTCTTACTCAGAATGGCATTGTTGATTTAAAAGAAAAATTAGGTAATAAATATGCCGATTTAAAATCTCTACTTGCTGATTCTGAAGGACTTTCTGTCGCCAAAACTTATCTTGATGCACCAAGTGACATTGATGAACAAGACATTACTTATCTACCTGTTATTCCAAATCCAAATAAAATTTTATGTGTTGGTATGAATTATGCTGAAAAACGCGCGGAATTTAACGAAACTAGCTCAGCGCCAACGTTATTCGTTCGTTTTCCTGATTCACAAACAGGTCACAAAACTAATATTATCAAACCTGCTATCACTAACGAATTAGATTACGAAGGTGAATTAGCGATCATTATTGGCAAAGAAGGATTTCGTATTAAACCAGAAGAGGCATTATCACATGTAGCTGGCTACAGCTGCTATATGGATGGGTCTATTCGTGACTGGCAATATACTTGGTTTACAGCAGGTAAAAACTGGCCAAGTACTGGCGCATTTGGTCCATGTATTACAACCAGTGATGAAATTCCTGATCCAACAGTTTTATCTTTAACCACTTATTTAAATGGTCAGGAAATGCAACACGATTGTATTAAAAATCTTGTGCACACTGTACCAGAACTTATTTCTTACATTAGTACATTTACTCGTTTGTCGCCTGGAGATGTCATCCTTACTGGTTCACCTGGTGGTGTTGGTAAAAAACGTAACCCTCCAGTATTTATGAAAGATGGCGATAAGATTGAAGTCGAAATTACAGGAATTGGTCGTTTAACCAATTATGTAGTAGCAGAAAGAGGGTAATTTTATGTATGATTTAGTTGATTATACCATCGTTGATATTTCTAAATCAGAACAAGATTATCAAGAAATTAAGCTATTATTGTCTCGATCTGATCTTGATTTAGACTCGCAAGTTACTCTTTTTATGGTAGCGAAAATTAACGATAAAATTATTGCTTGTGCTGGTATGGATCGCAATATTATTAAATGTGTTGCTATTGATCCTCAATATCGCGGTAATCAACTAAATCTGACTTTAATGGATCAAACCATAAAATATGCCAATGAAAACGGCTATTTTCACCTTTTTTTATACACTAAGCCTGAAAATATAGATTTCTTTAAAGGATGCGGTTTTTACCCTATTGTTGAAATAACTGATTTAGTTGTTCTAATGGAAAACAATCCGGTCGGAATAAAGCAATATTGTAAACAACTCAATGCACAGAAAAAAGAAGGAAAAAAAATTGGCAGCATTGTTATGAATGCCAATCCTTTTACTAAAGGTCATCAATACTTAGTACAATATGCAGCAAGTCAATGTGACTGGTTACATGTATTTGTTGTCAATGAAAATGCCTCACAATTTTCATTTGATACACGCTTAAAACTAGTTAAAGATGGCACAAATCAGATAAAGAATGTCACTGTGCATGCAAGCTCACCCTACATTATTTCTAGAGCAACATTTCCTACTTATTTCCTAAAAGATAAGACAAAAATTGATCAAGCCTATATGGGTATCGATCTGTTAATTTTCCGCAATTATATTGCTCCAGCACTCAATATCACTCACCGATTTGTAGGGACTGAACCTATTGATGAGGTGACTAAAGCTTATAACGAAGCGATGCGTTATTGGCTTGAAGATAATACGGTAAGTAGTCTTCCAGCCATTACGGTTGTTGAAGTTGAACGTATAACCGAAAGCAATTATGTTGTCTCGGCTTCATTAGTAAGAAAGCTACTGGCTACTGGGCAATATGAACAGGTTAAAACGTTGGTTCCCCCAACAACATGGGATTATCTTTCGGCTAATTTGGATAACTTTAAAATTTAATACGTTTTAAAAGGTAAAAAAATGAAAATACAAAAAGAAGCTATGGCTGGGACTCTCGAATCGAGCGATTTGTTAGTTAAAGTCATGCCAAATACGGGGATTGAAATTGTTATTAATAGTGATGTTAATAAACAATTTGGCGATCAAATACGTGCAGTTGTTAATCAGACTTTAAATGATCTGAATGTAACTGATGGTTTAATTATTATTGATGATAAAGGCGCTTTAGATTGTGCTATCAGAGCAAGAATTCAATGTGCAGTATTACGCGGTGCAGAAGAAGAGAACTTAGATTGGAGTAAATTACTATGAAAAAATTACGTCGCAGCATGTTATTTCTTCCAGGCGCCAATGCCGCAATGTTATCAACATCGTTTGTATACAAACCTGATTCAATCATGTTTGACCTTGAAGATGCGGTTTCAATTAAAGAAAAAGATTCAGCACGCCTTTTAGTCGCTCAAACATTAAAAATGCCTGTTTATAAAGAACATAATATTGAAACAGTTGTTAGAATTAACGCACTAAATACACCATTTGGACTTAAAGATTTAGAAGCCGTAGTTCGAGCAGGCGTTGATGTTGTTCGTTTACCAATGACAAACAGTGCCGAAGATATTCATGAACTTGAAGCTCACGTTGAACGTATCGAAAAAGAATGTGGTCGTGAAGTTGGTAGTACTAAATTAATGGCAGCAATTGAATCGGCTCAAGCTGTGGTTAATGCAGTATCAATTGCTAAATCATCTCCTCGTTTAATAGGTATTGCTCTTGCTGCATTTGACTATCTTGTCGATATGCAAACAGAAAGAGGCGATGGTACCGAACTATTTTATGCTCGTTGCGCTGTTCTACATGCAGCTCGTGTAGCGGGTATTGATGCTTTTGATGTTGTCTATTCAAATGTTAATGACGACGAAGGTTTCTTAAAAGAAGTCAGCCTAATCAAAAAATTAGGATACAACGGCAAATCATTGATTAATCCAAGACAAATTGAGCTATTACACAATGCTTATGCACCTACTGCTAGTGAAGTAGAAAATGCTAAAAAAATAGTTGAAGCAGCTGAAGAAGGTGAAAGAAAGGGGCTTGGAGTTGTTTCTTTGAATGGCAAAATGATTGACGCACCAATTATTACTCGTGCTCAAAAAATCATTGAACTAGCAAAATACTCCGGTGTACGTAAAGAAATTTGATAGGATTGAAATATGACAACTTCTATAAACCAAAAAATTGATGATTTATTAAAACAGCATCCTGATCTTAAAAATATCACACCATTTATTGATGCTAATGCAACCACACCATATTTAAAAGATGAGTCTAAATATACTCGTAAATTATGTGACTCGATTGAACAAGCCATTAAAAAGTGTGAATTACGTGACGGTATGACCATATCTTTCCATCATGCATTCCGTGAAGGTGATAAGGTTATCAATAAAGTTGTAGAGACAATTAGTAAATTAGGCATTAAAAATCTAACTTTAGCATCAAGTTCATTGTTAAGTTGTAATGCCGCATTAATCCCACATATTGAAGCTGGGGTGATCACTAAAATTTACACTTCTGGATTACGTGGAAAATTAGCTGATGCGATTTCACACGGTTTAATGGATAATCCTGTACATATCCATTCTCATGGTGGGCGCGTAAAACTCATCCAAAGTGGTGAAATTAATATTGATATCGCATTTTTAGCCGTATCAACAGCTGATGAACAAGGTAATGCTAATGGTGTATCAGGTAAATCACAATGTGGTGCACTTGGTTATGCAATGGTTGATGCACAGTTTGCCAAAAAAGTAGTTTTACTAACTGAAGATATCGTCGGTTATCCAAATAACCCTGCAAGTATTCGTCAAGATCAAGTTGACTATATTGTTAAAGTTGATGAAGTCGGTGACCCAACTAAAATCAGTGTGGGCGCAGCACGTATCACAAGCAATCCTCGTGAACTTATGATTGCTCGTTACGCGGCTGATGTCATTGAGCATTCTGGCTATTTTGAAGATGGCTTCTCAATTCAAACCGGTTCTGGTGCTTCTTCAACAGCTGCAACGCGTTTCCTTGAAAACCGTATGCGTGCTAAAAATATCACAGCCTCATTTGCCTTAGGTGGCATTACAGCTAGTATTGTTGATTTACACGAAAAAGGTTTGGTTAAACGTTTATTAGATACCCAAAGCTTTGACGGTGCAGCAGGACAATCCTTAGGCCGAAATAAAGATCACATTGAAGTCTCAACCAATGTTTATGCAAATCCTGCATCTAAAGGAGCAAGTGTTGATGAATTAGACATTGTGATTTTAAGTGCCTTAGAAATTGACCTTGATTTCAATGTTAACGTATTAACAGGTTCTGATGGCGTAATGCGCGGAGCATCTGGCGGTCACTGTGATACAGCTGCGGGAGCAAACTTAACCATTATTGTTGCCCCATTAATTCGTAGCCGTATCCCAACTGTAATTAAAAACGTAACCACGCTGGTAACTCCAGGTGAAAGCGTTGATGTATTAGTTACTGATCATGGTATTGCAGTGAATCCTAATCGTCCAGAAATTGCTGAACGTTTAAAAGCAGCTAATTTACCAATAATGAGCATTGAAGAACTTTATCAACGTGCAGTTTCGTTAACTGGTGAACCAAAACCAATCGAATTTGAAGATAAAATCGTAGGTATCGTTCATTTCCGTGATGGTTCAGTAATTGATGTAGTGCGTCAAGTTAAAGATTAATTACTCAAGCATCTGTCATAACAAAACTTAGCATGGCATAAATAAATGCCATGCTCTTATTCCTGTATTATGAATAAAATGTTAATTAAATTTGATGATGGCACCCCGATTAGTCTTGAGCAAATGCTACTAGCTAAAGAAAAGCGGGTAGAAAACCAACTATTAGCTATTTCACTCTATAAAAAGCCCCTCGTATCGTTGACGTTAGTTATCCCGGGTCCAATAAAAAACAGTAGTGGCGCTAATTATATTTTTCAAGAAGCAATCACCGCGTTACATCAGTTTTTTATTAAAAATGATATACCATTAATTAAAAAACAGCACTATCATGAATTAACAGGTTATGAAGCCATTCTTGTGGTAGATTGCGCGATTGAAAAACTCAAACAATACTGCATTGAAATTGAAAGCCAACATCCATTGGGCCGTCTATGGGATATAGATGTGATTGATCCAATAACCCAAAAAAGTGTTTCTCGCTCACAATTTGAATATGCTCCAAGACAATGTTTAGTTTGTGAGGATATGGCTAAAATATGTGGTCGGTCAAAACGACATTCATTAGATGAGATTTTTGTTGCTATTAAAGAAAAAATAGAAAGTTTTCAAAAAAATAAATCTTAATATAATGATAAAGTTGAAAAAACAGAATTGATCCGAAGGAGCATATCAATTGTTCATTAAACTTTATCATTACTACTAAAATTTTAAATGACAGCTAAAGCTTGTTCTAAATCACCTAATAAATCATCGATATCCTCTAAACCAACAGAAATACGAAGTAGTTGATCTGAAATACCGGCTGTTTTACGTGCTTGAGCAGTGATACCTGAGTGGGTCATCGTTGCTGGATGACAGATTAGACTTTCAACCCCCCCTAGAGATTGAGCTAACGTAATAATATTAAGTGCCTTTAAGAATTTAGGCATTACCTCGGGATCTCCAGCTAATTCAAAACTTAGCAATGAACCAAAACCTTTTTGTTGTTTTTTGGCAATCTCATGTCCAAGATTAGACGGTAGTGATGGATGATACACATTAGCAATTTTCGGATGGTTAACTAAAAACTCAACGACCTTTTGTGCATTGGCTTGTTGTAAAGTTACTCGCGCAGCAAGCGTTCTTAATCCACGTAATAATAAATAACTATCAAATGATGAAGTGAGGGTACCAATATTATTGGCCCACCATAAAACATCTGTAGCAAGCTGTTGGTCTTTAAATACTAAAATACCCGCTAAAAGATCGGAATGTCCATTAAGAAATTTAGTACATGAATGGGTTACAATATCCGCCCCTAACTCTATAGGTTTTTGCAATATAGGGGTCATAAATGTGTTATCGACTAACACCAAAGCCCCGACATCGTGTGCTTGTTGTGATATTTCTTGAATATCAACAACTCGAAGCAATGGGTTACTTGGCGTTTCAATCAATACTAATTTTGGACGTAAACTTAAAGCTTCTTTTAGTGCAATTGGATCGGATTGATCAACAAATTTCGCCTTGAAATAACCACGTTGACTTAAACTATTAAAAAGACGATAGCTACCACCATAACAATCGTGGGGAGCAACCACCAAGTCATCGGGTGTTAGTAGTGCGACACTGACAAGATGAATAGCAGACATACCACAGTTAGTAAGAATAGCATCCACCCCTCCTTCCAACTTGGCGACCGTTTCCTCAACGAATCGCCTGCTTGGATTTGCCTTACGTGCATAATCAAACTCTCTTGGTGTTGCAAATTCTTGATAACGGTAACACGTTGACGGGGTAATGACAGGGACGACACTCCCATATTGCTCATCAGTATTGATTCCACCTCGGACAGCAATAGTACCTTGGCTTAAATTTTTAGATTGGCTAGCCATAATAACATTCCTAAATAATATTTTATTTATTATAAAACTTTCATGTACAAGAATAACACAACCATTTAAGACGTCAATATGTCTAGACGTCTAACTGTCTCGATGTATGGATTGCAGCAAAATAAAAAAAAAGTTAAAATTAACCCCATAAATTGTGATGTGATTTGGTGAAAAATATGATGGAATGGAATGGGCAATACATAAGCCCCTATGCTGAGCATGGTAAAAAAAGTGAGCAAGTAAAAAAAATTACTGTATCAATTCCTTTAAAAGTATTAAAAATATTGACTGATGAACGTACGCGCCGACAAGTGCATAATTTACGTCATGCAACGAATAGTGAACTATTATGTGAAGCGTTTCTCCATGCTTACACGGGTCAACCACTACCTTGCGACGAAGACTTACAGAAAGATCGTGAAGATGGTATCCCTAGCCAAGCTAAGGAAATGATGCGTAATTTAGGCATCAATCCCGATTTAATTGATGAATAGATGCTATTTATATTTTTTATTGACAAATAAAAACATTAATTAGGACAAAAAACAAAAAAGGCGCATAATGAAGTGACCCCATAAAGTTGGACACTTTTATTAAGCGGCTTGTAAGGCCTGATTTCGATATTCAACCGGAGTCAGGCCTTTTA
>NZ_JACFPX010000045.1:0-522 GCF_016101765.1 Gilliamella sp. B14448G11
TGACCATGTTATGTTAGATCCGGCTCAACCCGGAGCAGGTAGTTTTCATGTTTGGTGTTGGATTAACAGTTTTATGGTGAATTATAAATCAGCCGATATAGATGATGGAGAATACAAAACAGATGAAGAGGCAAAATTCAAAGCCGATATAATAGAGGGTGAGGGTTGGCCAGAATGGATGGTGGAAGCTTTTAATGCCACATCACTTGAAGAGTTAGCTGCAATTAAGCACAAATATAATATTAAACAATAATAAAAAACTTAAATTGATATTAAAGGAATAAGGATAAGGAATAAAACAGTAATGCCATCAAAATACCGCCCCCAGATCTTTGGTTGGTTTGGAGACCTAGATAAAGGTCCTTATGGCCTATCATTGCATGGTCGTCGATTAATTTATGCTAATGATAACTATTGTGCATTTATTCGTCAGCGACGAAATGATCAGATTTTTTATACATATCTTTATTTTATTTGTATTATTGGGATGAATATTCTAATTGTTGGTATGGTTATGTTTAT
>NZ_JACFPX010000046.1:0-497 GCF_016101765.1 Gilliamella sp. B14448G11
TGTCATTATTGTTACCTTTTTTTATTGTTGGTTTATCATAACAATGACCTTATAAAATTGGTACTAATTAGTGTAGCCTATCCACCGTTATGATGAGCACTATAAAGGGTTACATAGCAATGGTAGTAATGCCAATAACAATGATATAAATAATCACAACAGTAATGATGATGAAAACAGTGGTGATATCGATACCGACGACGGTCAAAGCAGTAACGGCAATAGTAATGACAACGACAATAATAGCGATAACACTAATAATAGCAATAACAACAGCAGTGATATTAACAGTAATCAAGCTAACACGAGTAATGGTGTTGAAAGTGGTGAATGGTATGCCCGCATTCGCCATGAACATGCAATTAGCCGTCAGATTGTTATCCGGGGTAAAAGCAATCAAGCCAATTTAGCCCCGGGTCAACATATCCGCATCAAAGGCAGTACGATTGCCGGAATAGATGAGGGGGTAATGATATTAACGGTGCAAGGACAGGGAA
>NZ_JACFPX010000047.1:0-496 GCF_016101765.1 Gilliamella sp. B14448G11
TATACCATTAAAGTTGAAGAATAGTATTAGGATTGGTCTAGATTTTATGAAAAAATTACGATATCACTTAATGTTAATCATTGGACTTTTTTTAACTACTGTTCTTACCGGTTGTTTGTGTTATAAACCAGAAGTTAGACCAAAAACGTTACCCAATGCCTCATTGGGTAATCCCTATTTTGCTAAAATTAAAGTTTTTGGTGGCGTGGCTAATAGCGATCACTTTGCCTATGTTATCCAACCAGAAAAATCAGGCCTTGAATTATCTCCTAGAGGTTTAGGAACAGAATATGTTTCCTATAATAATTTTGAAGTAAAAGGAACGCCTAAAGTTGCAGGAACAATCACAATAGAACTTTCTGGAACTACTTACGGAACAAATACATGTCCAGGAAAACACTATGATAGAGTTTATACCATTAAAGTTGAAGAATAGTATTAGGATTGGTCTAGATTTTATGAAAAAATTACGATATCACTTAATGTTAATCATTGG
>NZ_JACFPX010000048.1:0-478 GCF_016101765.1 Gilliamella sp. B14448G11
GAAATGATCAGATTTTTTATACATATCTTTATTTTATTTGTATTATTGGGATGAATATTCTAATTGTTGGTATGGTTATGTTTATGTTTATTTTTGGATTTGATCACGAACTAACACTAATTGGAATAATTGGTTTTATTACTTGTAGTTTTGGTTTATATCTAATTATTCCTGAATTCTACCAGAATGCATTTTCACGCCACTGTAGTCCAATTATATTTAATCGTAAGACGGGTAAAGTGTATGTTAATGAAAGTTACTTTTTTAACTTTAAAGTATTACGGCACCCAAAAGTATTTTTACAACCGAAAAAACGTCGCATACAAGAGTATGATTGGAATGATATGCATGGCGTAATTATCCATAATTTTTCACGCAATGCTTTAACCTCAACGGTGTTAATGGTGTGTCAACCCGGTACACATCAGGTTATTGACCATGTTATGTTAGATCCGGCTCAACCCGGAGCAGGTAGTTT
>NZ_JACFPX010000049.1:0-468 GCF_016101765.1 Gilliamella sp. B14448G11
TAATATCTTGCTTGGCAGCCATATTCAGGTTGGCATTTTGTGCCTGCACCTCAACATCACCTTGGTTGGCAAAGACTTTCATTCCTGATTTATGGGCAAACAGACCGATGGATTCACCGGATGAGACAGTAATGTTTTTTAACGCATTAATGTCAGTTTGGTTTTCACTGGTCATTGAAACGCTATTCGATGTTGACAGTTGAATGTTTTCCAGGCTGGTTAAAGCAATGCCCTCTTGTGCATAAGCAAGAATGCCACTTTGAGCTAATTGGGTTAATGTCGCTTTAAGTTGCTCTTGACTGTCGGTATCTGCGCCATGGGCTTCAGAGGCAGCTGCTGCATTTTGCAGTGCTTTAGCAATTGATAACGCATTTTCAAGCTGAGTAATGGCACCTTGCATATCAAGTTGTTTACCCTGTGCCTTAGGCTCGGTCTGACTGGTCAGGTATAAACCTTTATTGGCAGCAA
>NZ_JACFPX010000050.1:0-459 GCF_016101765.1 Gilliamella sp. B14448G11
TACTTGCGGTAATCGTCAGCTCACCATCGACACTGTCTATTTTAATATCTTGCTTGGCGGCCATATTCAGGTTGGCATTTTGCGCCTGCACCTCAACATCACCTTGGTTGGCAAAGACTTTCATTCCTGATTTATGAGCAAACAGACCGATGGATTCACCAGATGAGACAGTAATGTTTTTTAACGCATTAATGTCAGTTTGGTTTTCACTGGTCATTGAAACACTGTTTGACGTTGACAGTTGAATGTTTTCCGGGCTGGTTAAAGCAATGCCCTCTTGTGCATAAGCAATAATGCCACTTTGGGCTAATTGGGTTAATGTGGCTTTAAGTTGTTCTTGACTGTCGGTATCTGCGCCATGGGCCTCAGAGGCAGTTGCTGCATTTTGCAGTGCTTTAGCAATTGATAACGCATTTTCAAGCTGGGTAATGGCACCTTGCATATCAAGTTGTTTACCCT